>CAJXWT010000018.1 GCA_913062595.1 uncultured Fidelibacterota bacterium | reverse complement strand
CTCTTTGGATTGGCTCGCTTTTCCCAATACAATTTCCCCTCTTTAATAAGATACTCATAATTCAACCTATTTGCATTCGATGTCGTGTTTAAGTAACCGCAGCCCATGGATATCAATAAACAACCGAAGACTAAATAAATATTTTTTGGTCGCATGTGACCTCTGGTTATGTAAAATTCGCTATGCAATGGATTAACTCCTGATTCTTGATGTAAAATATAGTACAAAATTAATATTGAAAATCAACAAGATGGAAAAGACACTTGATATAAAAGGTATCGACCTGGCGACTCTTTTTGGAGCAGCGGATGCCCATCTGCGATTAATTGAAGGATCTTTTGCAGTTAATGTTGTTGTCCGAAACGATAACATTAAACTTAAGGGCGATGATATACAGCTTGATTTGGCGAAAGAAGTCATTCATGAAATGAAACAAACGTTGGCTCGTAAAGGATCTTTGACAGCGAAAGATGTACGCCAGTTGATCGAAGTTGTAACAATTGATAATGGCCATGATAACCAAGTACCGAGGGATGTTATTCATTATGGCAGAAAAGGAGCAATAATTGCCCGATCAGATGGTCAGCAAGAATACATTAATATTGTTCAGAAAAATGACATTGTTTTGACTATTGGACCTGCGGGTACAGGAAAAACATATATTGCTGTTGCTTTCGCAATTGCTGCACTTGAAAATCACGAAGTGGATCGCATAGCGTTGTGTCGGCCAGCTGTGGAAGCTGGTGAAAACCTTGGGTTTTTACCCGGGGATCTAAAAGAAAAAGTTGACCCGTATCTTACACCTTTATACGATGCCCTCAGTGATATTATGCCAAAAACAAAGTTGAAAAGAGTTTTATCTGATGGTTCAATTGAAATAATTCCTTTGGCTTATATGCGTGGTCGTACTTTGAATAATGCGTTCATGATCCTAGATGAGGCCCAGAACGCTACACCGATGCAAATGAAGATGTTTCTTACTAGGCTTGGCGTTAATTCAAAAGCAATTATTACAGGTGATATTACGCAGATTGATTTACCAAAGAGCAGTGATTCAGGTTTGATTCAAGTGGTGAATATTCTGAAGGGAATCGATGGTATTGGATTGGTAAAATTAAATGAAAGTGATGTGGTCAGACATAAATTGGTGCAGGATATCATTCGTGCCTATGATAAAACAAACAAAATGAAAAAGAAGTGATTAACCATTTCCTGAAGTTCGAAATGCTATGATTCCAGTGTCCATTGATACTAATTTTACCGAATATTATAAGTGAAATAATTACTGGTTAGCATTTAATATTTCATCAGCTGTTAGAATAGGTGCTAATCGATGGTTAATGGCTTTTTGGATAGTAGAAATTGATTTTTATTTGCGGAAAATTCATCGACGACCGGGGTCATATATTCTCTATTATAATTTATAATTAATACTGATGGAAAAAATACAAAATGTAGTTATTGCCGCTGCGAAGCGAACTCCTGTAGGGGCGTTTCAAGGATCGATTTCTTCAGTAAGTGGACCTGACTTGGGCGCTAAAGTAATTGGTGGGATTTTGGAAGAAACGATGCTTGATCCGGCATCGGTGAATGAGGTGATAATGGGTAATGTATTAGCAGCAGGATTAGGCCAAGCGCCAGCAAGACAAGCTGCATTAGGATCTGGTCTGCCAGATACTGTAGAATGCATCACCATAAATAAAATGTGTGGATCTGGTTTAAAAGCTGCTATGCTGGCGACACAGGCTATTCAAGTGGGTGATGCTGATATAATTATTGCGGGTGGATTTGAAAATATGAGTCAAGCACCATACCTATTATCCAAAGGAAGGGATGGATATCGGCTAGGCCATGGGGAGTTGATCGATAGCATGATAACAGATGGTTTGTGGGATGTCTATAATGATACTCATATGGGTAATTGTGCTGAAATTTGTGCGCGGGATCGCCATTATAGCAAAGAAGATCAAAATGACTTTGCGAAAGAATCTTATACGCGTGCGCTAGATGCTCAGAAAACTGGAGCATTTAATGATGAAATACTAGCGGTAGATGTAACGGACAGAAAAAGGAATACGGTCACGATAAATATCGATGAAGAACCTGGCCGAGCGAATTTTGATAAAATGGACAAATTGCGCCCAGCATTTGAAAAGGATGGTACGGTAACCGCAGGCAATGCGTCTAAAATCAATGATGGAGCTGCTGGTGTATTATTAATGAGTGAAACCAAGGCTACAGAATTGGGGTTTACGCCATTGGTACGTATTCACAGTCAGGCTTCTGCAGCACAGGAACCTGAATGGTTCACAACAGCGCCAATTAAAGCAATTAGTAAGGTGCTTGAAAAAGCTGGGATGGAAGTTGCTGACATAGATTTATGGGAAATTAATGAGGCCTTTGCGCCGGTCGCCATGGCCGTCATGGATGACTTTAACCTGGATCATAGTAAAGTAAATGTAAATGGTGGGGCTATTGCTCTCGGCCATCCAATTGGTGCAAGTGGTGCTCGTACCTTAACCACCCTCATCCATGCTTTGAAATCACAAGATCTTACGACAGGCTTGGTAACCTTATGTATTGGCGGTGGTGAAGCGTCAGCTATGATTGTTGAAAGGATATAATGCACTTCCTTTCTGAAGAACAGGAATTAGTACGAAACACAGCCCGGAAATTTGCTGAAAAACATCTTAAACCTGGTGTGATCGAACGCGATGAAAATGCGGAGTTTCCATTTGAACAGGTAAAAATGATGGGTGAACTTGGATTTATGGGTATCATGGTTCCGGAAAAATGGAATGGCGCTGGCATGGATACAATTAGTTATACTCTAATTATTGAAGAATTATCAAGAGTAGACGCATCTGCAGGTGTAATTGTATCTGTGAATAATAGCCTTGTTTGCCAGATAATTGTCAATTATGGTAATGATTGGCAGAAAGAAACCTATTTAAAAAAGTTAGCTGGTGGCCGGCAATTGGGTGCTTTTTCTTTAAGTGAACCGCAGTCCGGTTCTGATGCCAGTAACCTCCACACTGTTGCAGAAAAAAGTGGGCAGTACTATATAATTAATGGCACGAAGAACTGGGTTACCAGTGGTATCAATTCAGATGTAGTAATTGTAATGGCTCTAACGGATAAATCAGCAGGTTATAATGGTATATCTACATTCATAGTACCAAAAGACCTAGATGGTTTTTTGGTAGGTCAAAAGGAAGATAAACTTGGTATTCGCGGCTCGGATACATGTGAACTGTATTTTGATAATTGCCGCATTCCAATTGAGAATCTTATTGATAAAGAAGGTCAAGGATTTCGTATTGCCTTAGCCACACTTGATGGTGGTAGAATTGGCATAGCCGCACAAGCATTAGGAATTGCCCAGGCAGCATTGGATAAATCTGTGCAGTATGCAAAAGAAAGAAAACAATTTGGAAAAACCATCGGCAGTTTTGGTGCGATACAGGAAAAGATTGCCTTAATGGGTACAAATGTAGAAGCGTCACGGTTATTGATACAAAAAGCGGCTGTTCTAAAAGATGCGCATAAACCCTATACCAAAGCTGCTGCAATGGCTAAGAGCTTTGCATCGCAAACAGCCATGGATGCAACTATTGATTGTGTGCAAATTTTTGGTGGTTATGGATACATGCAAGAATATGGTGTTGAAAGATTAATGCGTGATGCAAAAATTACACAAATCTACGAGGGTACAACTGAAATACAGCAAATGGTAATCGCAAGGGAAATAATGGAGAATTAATTATGGCAAAAATAGATTGGGACAATCTTGGATTTAATGTAGTGGAAACACGTAGTATGTACAAGGCAAGGTGCAGACAAGGAGAACCCTGGAAGTCAGGTGGTTTGATTCCATATGGAACAATCAAGTTATCGCCTGCTGCTGGTGTATTGAATTACGGCCAGGGTTGTTTTGAGGGGACCAAAGCCTATCAGACAGCCAAAGATCGAGTGGTCCTGTTTCGACCTGAAATGAATGCTAAACGGATGGTTATGTCTACCAGACGGTTATGTATCCCTGAAATGAATCAAGAGTTTTTTTTGCAAGCAGTAGAAGAAACTTTAAAAGACAATATTGATTATGTTCCTCCCTATAATAAAGGCAGTCTATATATAAGGCCGATCGTTTGGGGAACGTCACCAGCTATTGGTGTGAGGCCTGTGGAAGAATATACTTTTATGGTATTTGTGTCTCCCGTTGGACCCTATTTCAAAGGTGGTGGGAAACCTTTACGTTTAATAGTAAGTAATGATTATCACCGTGCTGCGCCTAAAGGAATAGGTGACGCTAAGGCCATCGGTAATTATTCAGCTTCCTTGTACCCGCTTACCGAAGCGAAAAATAGAGGCTTTGATGAGGTTATATATCTTGATGCTAAAAATGAAAAATTTGTTGAAGAAGTCGGTTCGGCTAATTTATTTGCATTAAAGGGTAATACATTAATAACACCAAGACTGTCAGGCAGTATACTGCCTGGCGTAACTCGTGATTCAATTATAGCCTTGGCAAAGGAAAAATTAGGACTTGAAATGCTAGAAACTGATGTTACGTTAACTGAACTTTATGATGCAGATGAAGTTTTTTGTACTGGAACTGCTGTTGTTGTAACGGCGGTTGGTAGTATTACTGATTTGGATGGCGAACATAGAATTGCGGATGAAAAAATGGGCCGATTGACATCTAAATTAAAAGAAATGATCACCGGTATTCAGCACGAGGATATACCTGACGAATTTGGTTGGTTATATCCAATAAAAGAGTAGTGTAACATGCATCCGCGTCGTCTTGCTAGAGAGGGTATTTTGTCTGCCCTATATGCTTTGGAACTAACTGGTGAAACAAAAGAAAAGGTTTTAGATGATTTATTTGAAAGAAACAGTTACGATGGAGAATCAAAAGCATTTATCACTGAACTTTATGGTAATATTGTAGATAATAAAATCTGGGCGGAACAATTAATTTCTGATAACCTTGATAACTGGAAACTGGAGCGGGTAGCCACACTAGATCAATTGATTATGCGAATAGCAGTAAATGAAATTTATTTTACTGATGATGTTCCACCTAAGGTGTCTATCAGTGAGGCGATTGAAATTGCAAAATTGTATAGTACCGAGGATAGTTCAAGTTTTGTAAATGGTGTACTAGATGCGATATACAAAAGTAAACTGGCCAATGATGAAACCGCGTAATCATTAAGCTCTGAAATGCTAGAGTCAATCTTAACAAAAGTTTTCGGGACTAAATCTGATCGCGATACAAAGGCATTAATTCCTATCGTGGAGGAAATCAATGCGATCTATGAGACACTACAAACAAAATCAGACGATGATTTGATCAGTCGCACAGGGGAATTCAAATTAGAGGTAGCATCTGCTCGTGAAGTTGCCCAAAAATATACCAAAGAAAATATTTCTGACAATGAGGAAGCTGATAAATATGTACTAAATGCAGAGCATGAAAAACTCGATGAAATATTACCCAAAGCATTTGCCATGGTCAAAGAAGCATGTAGACGCACTATGGGAAAATCATGGCGCATTATGGGGCAGAAAATTTCCTGGGATATGATACCATACGACGTTCAGATATTAGGCGGGATTGTACTTCATAGCGGCAAAGTTACTGAGATGAAAACGGGTGAGGGAAAAACCCTGGTTGCTACAATGCCGTTGTATCTGAATGCTCTTTCTGGCCGTGGTGCCCATCTGGTAACTGTTAATGATTATTTGGCACAGCGCGACGCAGAATGGATGGGTGAGATATACAAACGCCTTGGTTTGACGGTTGGCTTTATATTGAATACAATGGATAACAGGGAAAGACAAGCGGAGTATAATTGTGATATTACTTATGGAACGAACAACGAATATGGATTTGATTACTTACGTGACAATATGGCCCTAGCACCGGAAGATCAAGTTCAACGGGACCATGCTTTTGTCATTGTCGATGAAGTAGATAGTGTTTTAATTGATGAAGCAAGGACACCATTAATCATTTCTGGATCCGTTGATGCACCAGTTGATACAACCTACAAAGAACTCAAGCCAATGGTCCAAAATCTTGTCAAAAGACAGAATAGTTTAGTGACAGAAATGGTGGTGGAAGCGACACGTTTTATTGATGAAGAGAACAATGATGAAGCGGGTTTGAAACTATTGCAGGCCAACAGAGGTATGCCGAAACATCCAAAACTGCTTAAGATTTTTCAAGAAAAGGGTACAAAAAAATTGGCTCACGATGTTGAATCGGAATATATGCGTGACAAAAAACTCCATGAGGTAGATGAGGATCTATACTTTAGCATTGAAGAAAAAACCCATGTAATTGATATCACTGAAAAGGGGCGGAAATCTTTAGCGCCCGATGATCCGGATATGTTTGTCATACCGGATCTTGGCGAAACGTTGCATGAAATAGATGTAAAAGAAAACCTCAGCACTTTAGAAATCAAACAGGAAAAAGAAAAAGCGCATCAGCAGCATGCAGAGCAAAGCGCTCGAATACACAACATCAGTCAATTGTTGCGTGCTTACACATTATATGAACGGGATGTTGAATATGTCCTTCAAGATGGCAAAGTACAGATTGTGGATGAGTTCACAGGTCGAATCCTGGCTGGTCGACGCTACAGCGATGGTCTTCACCAGTCTCTGGAAGCGAAAGAAAATGTTACGATTGAACGCGAAACTCAAACGCTGGCAACAATTACAATCCAAAATTACTTTCGTATGTATGACAAACTTGCCGGCATGACTGGTACTGCAGTGACAGAAGCGGAAGAACTGGGCAGCATTTATGATTTGGATGTAGTAGCAATCCCCACCCATCGTAGTGTCATAAGAGACGATCGAGACGATTTGATTTATAAAACAAAACGTGAGAAGTATGCTGCAGTGATAGAAGAAATTGCCGAATGTTATAAGAATGGTCAACCTACACTCGTTGGAACTGTAACTGTCGATTCTTCTGAATTATTATCACGAATGTTAAAGCGACGTGGGATTCCCCATAATGTACTAAATGCCAAACAACACAAGAGCGAAGCAGAAATTGTAGCGCGTGCTGGCCAAAAAGGGGCTGTTACCATTGCGACAAATATGGCAGGCAGGGGAACTGATATTAAACTTGGCAAGGGTATACAGGAATTAGGCGGTTTGCACATCGTAGGTACCGAACGGCATGAGTCACGCCGGATAGACTTGCAGTTACGAGGCCGCTCTGGACGTCAAGGTGATCCGGGTTCATCAAGATTCTATCTGAGTCTTGAAGATGACTTGATGCGTCTATTCAATTCCGAAAAAGTTGCATCAATAATGGATCGTATGGGGATTGAAGAGGGAGAAGTAATCACGCACAAGATGGTGACCAGGGCCATACAAAATGCGCAAAAAAAAGTAGAAGGAAGAAATTTTGGTATTCGGAAACATCTCTTAGAATATGATGATGTGATGAACCAACAGCGGCAGGTAGTCTACGATATTCGCAATAATGCGTTACGGGGAGAAAATTTGCATAATACTATTCCAGAATTAATTTCCGATTTTGTTGATGATGAATTAGGCGGTCAAGATGAAGAAAACCATGAATTATGGGATTGGGAGGGTTTGGAACAGATTTTTTCATCGGTTCTGTTGACTGAAATTGATCACGAAAAATTCGATAATGAATATGACGCTGAACATTTCAAGAAAAAAATTGTTGATGAAGCCATGTATTTATATTCTGCTCGAGAGTCATTATTGCCTGAGGATGTAATGCGGGGTTTTGAGCGATTCGTGGTATTGCGAACCATTGATGAAAAATGGAAAGACCATTTATACGCAATGGATCAGCTTAGAGAAGGAATCAACCTCAGAGCTTACGGTCAGAAGAATCCTCTACTGGAGTATAAGTCAGAGGGTTTCTATATGTTCAAGGAAATGATGGCCGACACGACCCAAATAACATTACAGCGGTTGTTTCGGACGAAGATTCAAGGTATGGACCAGGCCCCGCAAGTGCAGACCAGTCAAGCCCGCAATGTGCAAATGAAGCACCAAGATTCAACTAATCTTGGTTTTACAGGTCCACCAGAGGCTGCTCAAGCTCAAAATCGTCCTCAGCAAGCAATACGAAAACCAATAACCGCAGACAAAAAGATTGGGCGAAATGAAAAAATAGAGGTAATCAGTCCAAGCGGTAATCGGGAAACAGTAAAGTACAAAAAACTCCAGGATTATCTAAACCGCGGATATACTCAAGCCTAGTATTATATCCTTTAAACCTGGTTCTGTCGAACATATAATATTTGATCAATGATTTGCTACGATTATAATTTGGATTATAGAACCTTGATGTTGTCCAATCTGATAAAATTTTTTCTTCAGCTTAGTATATATTTATTATAATGTGATATAGATCATAAGGATTTATAAATCCAGTGGATAATCTTACCAATATATGTATTTTCATGGCTTAATTACCGACACGATCGAGGTAAGGAAATAAATGCATTCAAAAATTAATAATATGGTAAATATTTATAAATTAAAAATGTACTGTCCCAATATACTCAGTAAGAATCTAATGTTTTACATTACTTTTTTGATTGGTGCCCTACACGCACAATTAACGGTAACATTAGGGACAGTAGAGTATCCAGGATACGCTTCAGATATAGAAGTTCCTGTAATTGTAAATAACCCAAATAATACTATATCGGGAATGCAGTTCGATATGATGGTTGATCCAGATATTATATCACCTTCTTCAATTAATGCTGGCGGTTCTCCCGCTGGATTTGCTGCGGATATGAACCAGCTTTCTTCTGGTGCCTATCGAATTTTACTTTTTAATGCTGGTAATGCGGCTTCGATTCCAGCTAATTCGGATACTGTAATGACCATTCATTTTGATGGATCTGCTATTGCGTCTGCTGTAATTGATCTGGTAATGTCCGAACTGATTGTAACCGACAGCAGTGGATCCAATTTGGGTGCGATGAGTGGCAATGGGATGGTCTCGATCGGTTATGTCGTAGGCCTGAGCATGAGTTCAGACACCAGCGATGTATCTGAAATGGATACATTACAGGTGAGTATGGATAACAATGGTACAGTAGGTGGGGTGCAGTTTGATCTTCTAGATCAGCCAGACTATATATCTATAGATAGTCTATGGGCAACAGACCGTACCACTGGTTTTACAATTTCAACTACTGATGTCGGTAGTGGTACCAGAATTCTTTTATACAGTGATATGAACAATGATGTAGCGCCGGGTGCAGGCCCAATTTTAAACGTGAGATACCTTATACATAATGATGCTTATGGTGGTGACGTATTAATTAATTTTAATGCAGTCACCGTTTCTGACAGCATTGGTGGTATATATTGGATTTCAACATTAGATACTGGTAAGGTCACAGTGTTCCCTGGTTACATGGAAGAACCTCATAATTTGATCGCGGTATCTGGGTTGGATGGAGAAGTGCCTTTAAACTGGGACCCACCTGTAGGACCCATTCCTCCTACAGTACCGTTAACCATTGAAATATTAACTGATAATTATCCGGGTGAAACTAGTTGGGATCTGGTGCATATAGATGGTGATAGTATAGTAGCCAGTATTTTTACAGGGGAATTAGTCGACCAGGCTACATTATACACCTGGGACTTAAATATACCATCCGGAGGGTATATATTTACAATTTATGATAGTTTTGGTGATGGCATATGCTGCGGTTGGGGCGAAGGATACTATCGTATAGTTCTCAATGGCACTGAAATAGCAACTGGCGGAGAATTTGAAGCATCTGAAAGCGTAACATTCAATACATCTGACGGTCGATTCAATATTATTCAATACAGCTATTTAAATTCCATGCCGATTGAAAAAGAATTATCTACTTACGAGGATCGAGAAGATTTTACTTTATCTCTACCATTTTTCGTAGATGCGGGTATAATAAATGTGCGTGATCAAGAAGATGATATTGATGAATCAAGGGATTATCCGTCCCATAGAAGTATGCCTGCAGTTTCTGGTTACAATTTATACCGCAGCTCTGCAGATGCTGCAGAGTATCAGCTTATTGCTAGTGTTGGCGCAGATGTATATGAATATACTGACAGTGAAGTGATGAATGGTGTTACCTATTACTACCATGTAACAACAGATTATTCCCCTGAAGGCACGGAGTCGGGGCCTAGTAATATCGCCGATGCTACACCAGTTGAATGGGTGGAATTATCTATAAGCGATGGTAGTGCATTATCTGGTCACACTGATACTCTTGACATATCTATTAATAATGAGGCCGAAATAAGTTTTTTCTATATTGAAATAACTGATGAACCTGATTATATCATTGCGGAGTCAATACTGCCGACAAATCGTACTCAAGGATGGACGCTTGATGTTACTGAGGCCAGTGGTGTTATGGTAGTCACAGGGTGGGGCACAAGCAGTTATATTGCTTCTGGCAGTGATCCAGTGTGTAAAGTGATTGTACGCGGCGCGAGCATGGAACCAAGTATGGTAGATGTGGAATTCACTTTTTGCAATATCAAAGATTTCAATGATGTTGAAATGAACTGGACAGGTTCTGATGCAGATTTTGAGGTGAGTGTTGAAACCCAGGTTCTAGCGATACCAAATGCGGTGGCAAATCCTGGAGATGGAATTACAGTACCGCTTATGATCAGCAATACCCAACCAGTTTCAGCAATTCAACTTTCGCTCAGCAGTGAAGCAAATTATGTGAGTGGAGTAACTGTTATACCAACCGATTATATGGATTTTAATGATTGGTACTTCGGTGGAAATCAGGAAGGAAACCAGTATAATATTATTATTACTGACTTGACGCTTAGTAATCCAATTTTAGCCGGGATGGGACATATTGCTGACATTTATCTGTATGTTGAACCTACAGCGCCAGTAGGTAACAGTGTTTCTATTGAAATAGATAAGATTGTAGCGGATGCGAATAGTATACCAATGTATACTGAAGTGATCTCACCAAGTGTATTTGTTGGCACACCAATGGCACATTTTTCTCTCGATGCAGATATAACTATGTCGGGATATGCCACGGAAACTGTCACAATCAGTCTTGATAATATCCTACCCATTTCTGTTTTTGAAATGCTATTAATTGATATGCCTGATGGTTTGCTTGTTACGGCTGTAAATCCCGCGGGCCGGTTTGCGGATGTTGGTGGTTTACTCTTGGATAATTCCGGTGAAGACGAATATGGGAATTGCTTCATATTTGGTTACACGGTCGGATCAGCTATCCCTGCAGGATCTGGCCCAGTATTAGAGCTAAGTGTACAAAGAAAGAACTATTTTGGTGGCCATCTCGGATTGTTTTTTGGTGATGTAACTGCCAGAGATGAAAATACAGATGAAGTAACAGTTGGCGCCACAGGATATGGTGTGTTCAGTATTGCATTAGGAACCATCGATGATATTGCCTTGCCAAATCGATATACACTATACCAGAATTATCCGAATCCATTTAATCCTGTAACAGTGATTCAGTATGATTTACCAGAAAAATCAAAAGTAAAATTAACCATTTATGATCTTGCTGGCCGCCAGGTCCGAAGTCTGGTGAACGAATCACAGGCGCCAGGATTAAAGACAATTGTATGGGATGCGAGAGATGGTATGGGTAATAAAATGGGTGCCGGCGTATATATTTATCAATTGAAGACGGATAATTATATTGATTCGAAAAAGATGATTTTAGTTAAGTAAACATAAAGATTTTTACGTGATTGAGGGCAGGTTCATCCTGCCCTTTTTTATTTCGTGTAAGAAACACATTTGATTAATTTCCCCAGCTGAACTTTTGAATAATTAATGAATTGAAAATTGAGGCCGTGGTGGTGGAACTGGTAGACACGCCAGATTTAGGATCTGGTGCTCGTAAGAGCGTGAAGGTTCGAGTCCTTTCCGCGGCACTTCAAATATTTTATTGTCTACCAAGAAGCAATACATATGGCTATAAAAAATAGCGAAAATCTGCCAAACGACTTTCCGGCCGAAAAAAAGTCACTCCTTAGAGTAGTGATTCATAGCTTTTTTGTTGTGCCTTTTATAATAGCGATTTTTGGAGTATTGATTTTTCTTATGCTTCGTATCCTTACGATTGAACCCAGAACTGCTCAGGATTATTTACATGATGTAAAAATTGGTGGTACCACCAAGCGCTGGCAGGGAGCCTTTGAGTTATCTAAGATATTAGCGAATCCTGGAATGATCCCAAGAGAAGAAAGATTTGTGAATGATCTGATATCAACATTCGAGTATTCTGAGAAAGAACGCGATGATCGAATTCGTATCTATTTAGCTTTAGCTATGGGCAGAACAAAGGATTTGAGATATGCGACCATTTTAGAAAAAACATTGAATGCTGAAAATGAAGAAATCCTAGCTGCCGTAATTTATTCACTAGGATTGATTAACAGTCCAACCAGTCTTGAACAATTGTTACATATGTTTGAACATGAATCTGCAAGAGTGCGACATCAGGTGGTAGTGGCCTTGGGCAATTATGATGGCGATCATGTCAAGACTGTTTTAAAACAGGCTTTACATGATCTTGAACCAAACGTTAGATGGGATGCAGCCATTGCATTAGCAAAGCAAAAAGACGATAGTGGGCGTAGAATATTATTAGACCTTATGGACAGAAAATATCTAGATTCATTTCCTAATATTGATGCAGTTGAGCAAAATCAAGCGATATTAGCAGCTATAAGAGCAAGTAGGAATATTTTGGATGATGAATTGCGGCAAGTGTTGATGGATTTGATGGAAAACGATTTAAATATGAAAGTTCGCCAGGCGGCTAGAAACACACTTAAATAAACACTTTATTAAACCATGCTAGAGGGGAAAAAAACAGCAACCAAACCACCGGTTCGTAAAGCGCCTGCAGCATTAGGGGAAACCGTAAAGGACAACGAGGTCAGCAGAAGATCTTTCTTTTCCTGGCTGTCTTTGGGCTGGATAGGGTTTGTAGCTTCAACGGGTGGTTTCTTTACAATGATGCTCAGATTCTTTTTTCCAAATGTCCTTTTTGAACCCGTGCAAACATTTCGAGCGGGTTATCCAGATGATTATATTATTGGCGAAGTAGACACAAAATGGAAGGATAAATATGGCGTTTGGATTATTCGAAATCGTGAGGGTATTTATGCGTTGTCTACTGTATGTACACATCTTGGTTGTACACCTAACTGGTTAGCATCTGCTAGGAAATTTAAATGCCCCTGTCATGGAAGTGGGTTCAAATCAACGGGGATTAATTTTGAAGGGCCTGCACCAAGACCATTGGAAAGGTATCGTATTGTGTTAGCAGACGATGGTGAAATCATCGTTGACAAAACACAAAAATATCAACAAGAAAAAGGACAATGGTCAGATCCCGAAGCCTTTTTAAGAGTCTAAGTGATAAAAAATATGGCTGAACAAACAAAAAAATCATTTTTAGAAAAAGCAGCAGAATCACAAGTGTGGAAATCTATTTTCCGTGGTGGAGGCGTACCACGAAATCGACGCCAGCGCATGATGTCCGTATTGAATTCTGTGTTTCTCCATCTTCACCCAGTGCGACTGCCTAAACATGCCGTTAAACTGAAATTTACCTGGTGTATGGGTGGTCTTTCTTTCTTCATCTTCCTGATTCTTACGATATCAGGTATTCTGCTCATGTTTTATTACCGCCCAACAATTGAATATGCCTATACGGATATTATTGATCTTGCTGAACAGGTGCCCTTTGGCATTATGCGTGAGTTACATCGTTGGGGTGCTCACGCCATGGTTATTACTGTTTGGCTGCATATGTTTAGAGTGTTTATGACAGGTTCGTATAAACCGCCAAGGGAATTCAATTGGACGGTTGGCGTCATCCTTTTGTTGTTGACTCTTATGTTAAGTTTTACCGGTTATTTATTACCATGGGACCAGCTGGCAATCTGGGCCATTACAGTAGGTTCAAATATGGCTCGCGCAGCACCATTTCTAGGTCATGAAGGACCTGGAGCCTCTTTACTAGCAATAGGAGATATTAATTTCATCACCATGGCTAGTGATGCGCGATTTGCATTAATTGGCGGGCGTTTTATGGGTGAGGCTGCATTACTTCGATTCTATGTGCTGCACTGCATTGGCTTACCTTTTATAATAATGATTTTCATGTCGATACATTTTTGGCGGGTAAGAAAAGATGGTGGCATCTCAACACCAGTTTGATAATGGACTCCTTTAAGGAAATTGTAAATTATATATCAAACCCGACAATACTGTTTACAACAGTTGTTTTAGTTTTTCCATTTATCTTTCCTCCAAGTGATTGGTTTGAAAAATGGCACCGGCGCCTAGGATTACATCATTTATGGGGTACAAAATTTATCGTCATTGCGATGCTTGGCATGGTGGCGTTTTTCATGTATGGACTTGGTGATTACAACTTTCAAAAGATTGTACTAAAACCAGATAATGTACCCATATCAGGTCTGATATTTCTGGTGGCATTTTTTACCTGGTTAGCCATGAACCAAGCATATAAAAACGATGAAAGGCTTAATGCTGGAGAAAAACCCAATGAATATTTTGAAGCGCCCAATGATAAAGTACTGGTTTGGCCGGATTTAGTCTATGTTGAGCTAATATCATTAATTATTGCTTCTGCTTTTTTGCTTGTCTGGTCAATAGGGCTTCCTGCTCCAATTGAAGAACCCGCCAACCCCACGGAATCGCCAAATCCAGCAAAAGCGCCATGGTATTTTTTGGGCCTGCAAGAGATGCTGGTGTATTTTGATCCTTGGATGGCTGGTGTGGTAATTCCAAGTCTAATTCTTGTAGGTTTAATGGCCATACCATACATTGATCGCAATCCTGAAAATTCCGGATTTTTTAGCTACAACCGTCGCCGATTAGCAATTTCTGTATTTATGTTTGGTTGGCTCGTGCTATGGTTAATGCTTATCATTGTTGGCACATTTTTAAGAGGTCCTAACTGGAATATCTTCGGTCCATTCGAATATTGGGATATCCACAAATTAGAAGCGCTAACCAACATAAACGTTTCTGAAATAATTTATATAAAATGGCTAAACAAAGGATTACCAGATAGCATTATTATACGTGAGATTTGGGGTATATCAATATTACTAGGTTACTTTCTCATTCTACCACCCCTCCTCGCAAAAACATTCCTGAAAGATATGTATGCACGATTAGGTTCAGTACGTTATTCTGTTTTTATAGTACTAATACTTATTGCTATAACACTGCCAATAAAAATGTATCTACGCTGGATGTTTAACCTAAAGTATATAATCGCTATCCCAGAATATTTTTTCAATTTCTAATCTAATAATATGGCGGATAATCAGGAAAGACACTATAATATACTCAAGCTCAATCGCGCTTTTGCAATTTCAAGTTTAGTATTTTTTGCTGTTTGGATACTGGTATTTGTTTATGATTTTCAAAGACCTTGGAAAAAATACCAAATAGAATTTCGTAAACTGGAAATAGAAAAAATCCGCCAGGATTTATATGCAGAGTCAGCTGCCCTTGAAAAAAATTCTAATTACAATCAGCTGGTTGAAGAGCTATCTGCAGCAGAAAAGAAATTGACTGTCCGTCAGAACGAATTAGATGAAATTGTTCAGCAATTGGAAATACTGGATGCAGAGCTTTATAAAAATAATCAACTCTATCAATTTGCCAAGGCTGATTTGGATGTTTTGAAATATGAATATGAAAAAAGTCAATTTGGTCATGGAGGCAGTGAAAATGCAGGTGAAGAATATGGCGGTTTAAACATACATGTGAATAAGTACTACTTAGATGTACAAGAAACGGAGAGTAGAATTGAAACTGTCAAAAGCCAAGAGCGGAAAATTAGAAAATATATTGATGAAGCAAAAAATTCATTAACAACGTTAACACGCGAGAACAGTCTTTTAAAACGAAGGTTGACAAAGGTTGACCCAGAAGCAATGTCTTTCGCAAACAAAATTGGAAACATAGTACGTGATTTACCTGTAATCGATTTTATTGATCCCTATTATGAGGTAAAGCAGGTCGTAGTTAAGGGCCTGGAAGAAGACCTAATTTACATGGGTATGCCAAAGGTGGATCGTTGCATGACTTGTCATGTAGGAATTGATAAAGCTGGTTTCGAAGATGCACCTCAGCCATACAAAACCCACCCCAAATTGGATTTTATTGTTGGACCTAGTTCAGCGCACCCGCTAAGTGAATTTGGGTGCACGTCATGTCATGCAGGAAGAGGAAGAGGAACTAGATTCTATACAACAGCTCATAGTCCAAATGATCAAGAAACGGCCCATCGTTGGGAAAAAGAATTAGGCTGGGAACCAATGCATTACTGGGAAAACCCCATGCTGCCTAAAAGGTATACAGAAGCAGGTTGTTATAAATGTCATAGTGGTAATATGCCGCTTAAAGAAGCAGAAACATTAAGTCTTGGTTTGTCTGTTTTTGAAAAAGCAGGTTGTTATGCTTGTCATCAGGTTGACCGTTGGAATGATTTACCAAAACCGGGGCCTAGTCTTTACCATTTGGCTTCAAAGACAAATAAAGATTGGACATATAAATGGATCTTTGAGCCACGTTCATTCAGACATAACACCTGGATGCCGCATTTTTTTAAGAAAGGAAATAATAGTGATCCTGAAGACCTAAAACGAACTGAGCAAGAAGTTCTCGCAATGACCGAATACTTATTCTCTACAGCAACACCATATAAAACAGCTAACGTTGATTATGCCGGAGACCAAGAAAAGGGCAGGGTTCTGGTTAATTCTCTGGGATGCAAAGGTTGTCATCAAATTCAGCCCGAACCAGATTCTGAATATGATCCATCTGTTGACGCTATACGAACTGAACAGGGGCCAAACCTCATAAGTTTGGGATCAAAAGTAAATAGACAATGGCTATTAGGTTGGTTGAAGAATCCTTACAGTTATCATCCAGATACAAAGATGCCGAATCTGCGATTAAGTGACCAGGAAGCTGCCGATATTGCTGCATATTTATTAGCTGATAAAAATAAAACGTTTGATCAATTAGCTGTACCCAGTGTCAACGAATCAATAGTTGATCGGATTTCTGCAGATTTTCTTTCCCAGTTATTACGCCAAGATCAGGTTGCTCGCCGGTTGGAAGATATGGAAATTTCTGAAAAGCTCAATTATGCTGGTGAGAAGCTTATTGGGAATTATGGTTGCTACTCCTGCCATAATATTGCTGGATTTGAAGGTAAAAAACCAATTGGGACTTCCCTCAATGTTGAAGGGAGTAAATTAATCTCTAAGCTTGATTTTGCGTTTTGGCATGATGAAATACCGCATACAAAATGGGACTGGTTTTATGCTAAGGTTGATAAGCCGGAAACTTTCGACCTCATACCAAATGACGATGGTACTTATGCAGTTAAGGAATTACCTTCATTAGATAAGTCTCGGATGCCACATTACGGGTTAACGGATAAAGAAATCGATGCCTTAGTAACCTTGATAATGGGACTGGTAAAAGATGAAATCCCCGAGAGTAAACTTCCAGAAAAAACACCTGCTTATTTAGCGGTAACAAAAGGTGAACGATTCATACATACAAATAATTGTCTTGGTTGCCATAAAATTGATGGTGAAGGTGGCGCAATTTGGACGGCAACTGCAGCTTGGCTTGGGGAAGTTGCGGGATCTGAAAATTCCGAAGATATAAGCCTGGTACAGAGTTTTAGCCCTCCATTATTGAATACCGAAGGTCGGAAAGTTCAGCCGGACTGGTTATTGGATTGGTTCCAAAATGTATCGATGATACGACCGCATTTACAGGTGCGGATGCCTAGTTATGATTTTACCCATCAGGAATGGAATGGTGTAATTGATTATTTTCAATCAAAAGATGGTCTGTCCCTCACCTATGAGAATCCTCACAGTTTTTCACAAGCTTCTAATTCATATTTAGCTGGTCAAAAAGTTCAAGAAGAAGGTGCTTGTATAAACTGTCATTTCTATGGAGCCATGAAACCGCGGCAAGATGCCCTCACCTGGGCACCAAACCTGGTGTTGACCAAAGAACGCCTGCGACCAGATTGGCTGATTGAATGGTTTAATAATCCACAATCTGTTATGCCTGGCACGAAAATGCCTGCTCCATACATTCCTGTTGATGAGCCCATTAATGATGTTATAGAATACTGGGGTACCGAGGTTGCTACCTTTGTTGGGGACACTACAGCGATGTTATATACCCTTGTGGATTGGATGTGGGGGCTTGAAGGGGTAGAAGATGTTTCAGCGATTGTAAAGGCTCATATTGAAAGCCAGGGCTATGGTTTTATAACTGAAGATGAAGACGAATGGGAAGATGAAGAATGGTAATAATTTATTTTGCTATTGGATTTATAACATGCATTGGCAAAATTAAAACTTTAAATGGTATGGATTTATACGGAGGAAATTGTGAATAATAATATAATTAAAATATTAATTCTGTCATCTGTTTTGACCTTTGGTTTTGCAGGAGATATTCAAGGGAAAATAACCTTTGATGGCAAAGCACCAAAAATGAAATTGCTACGAATGGACGCTGATCCAGTATGTGTTGCTAATAATGAAGTAGCACCACGAAAAGAGTGGTTAATACTCGATGAGAATAATGGTTTGAAGAATGTTCTGGTATTTGTAAAAGAAAGTTCGACCGGGTCACTGGCAGGTGACTTTAATCCGACTGAGAACCCTGCAGTTATTGATCAAAATGGTTGTATGTATGTACCCCATGTGCTGGGCGTGATGGTTGGTCAGAAGCTGGATATTTTAAACAGTGATGGCACAATGCATAATATCCATGCTCTTCCAAAGGTAAATAAGGAATTCAACAAAGCAATGCCGCGCTCTAAAAAACGAATGACAGTACAGTTTGATAAATCAGAAGCACCATTTAAGGTAAAATGTGATGTCCATCCCTGGATGGGTGCTTTTATAGGTGTATTTGACCATCCCTATTTTGCGGTAACTGGCGATGACGGCAGCTATGTAATCTCCGGTTTGGAACCGGGGGTTTATGTTATTGAGGCATGGCATGAAAAACTCGGATCACAAACAGCAAATGTAACGGTAGGTGATAGTGCAGCGAATTTTACTTTTACAAAACCGAAAAAACCGAAAAAGAAGTAAAGACTAGCCCGCAACCCTCGATCAGGCTTTAATTACTGAAGGAAATTTATGGATTCCCATAATCACCACGAAGAGCCATTTTATAGAAAATATATCTGGTCTACTGATCACAAAATCATAGGGTTACAGTATGGAATCACTTCTTTGATTTTTCTTTTAATTGGATTCTCATTGATGATGATCATGCGCTGGCAATTAGCATATCCTGAATCAGCAGTACCGCTAGTCGGATCAATATTTGGAGAAGATGGAATGTTATTGCCAGAGATCTACAATTCATTAGGTGCAATGCATGGTACAATTATGATTTTTCTTGGTATTGTGCCGCTGGCAGTAGGTGCTTTTGGTAACTATATAGTCCCGCTACAGATCGGCGCCCCTGATATGGCCTTTCCAAAAATAAACGCCGCAAGCTACTGGTGTTATTTTGTTGGTGGTGTTGTAATGATGAGCAGTTTTTTTACTGCTGAGGGAGCTGCCAGATCAGGGTGGACTTCCTATCCGCCATTGGCAGATATTGAGGTAGGACAAACAATGTGGCTTATTGGAATGATTTTTCTAATTACATCCTCTTTGCTTGGATCTATCAATTTTATCACAACCATCATCCAATTACGTGCACCTGGACTTACCTGGATGCGGCTACCATTTTTCGTCTGGGCTCAATTCGTCACATCATTTTTATTGGTTTTGGCGTTTCCACCACTGGAAGCGGCCGCTGTTTTACAGCTGATGGATCGTGTAGCTGGCACCAGTTTCTTTTTACCCAGCGGTCTAGTTGTTTCTGGCGAAGTATTAGGTGTTAGCGGTGGTGGTAGCCCGCTTTTATGGCAGCACCTTTTCTGGTTCTTAGCTCATCCTGAAGTTTATGTATTGATTTTACCAGCCATGGGTATTATAGCTGAAGTGATTGCAAACAACACTCGTAAACCATTATGGGGTTATAATTCTTTAGTATTCGCTGTGGTTTTTCTTGGTTTCATGTCCTTTATTGTCTGGGCCCACCATATGTTTATAACCGGAATGGGCACAGCCATGAGTGCATTTTTCCAGACCACAACCATGATAATTTCCATCCCTTCGATAATAATATTATCAGCATTTTTCATATCGCTTTGGGGGGCCTCAATCCGTTTTAATACACCCATGCTATTCGCCTTGGCATTTTTACCAATGTTCGGCATTGGTGGCTTAACTGGTTTACCTCTGGGTTTTGCAGCAGCAGATATTTATCTGCATGATACTTATTATGTAATTGGACACTTTCATTATGTTGTTGCACCGGGTACGATTTTTGGCCTATTTGCCGGTATTTATTACTGGTATCCAAAAATTACTGGTAGAAAAATGAGTGAGCTATTAGGTAAACTACATTTTTGGCCTTCCCTGATATTCATGAATGGTGTTTTTATGCCCATGTTTATCCAGGGCTTGGCAGGTGTATCACGCCGACTTTGGGATGGTGGACTCGAGTATGCCCACGCTTCCGGTGTGTTGCATTGGAATGAATTTATGTCAATTTCTGCATGGTTACTCGGCCTAGCTCAGCTACCATTTATTTTTAATATTTTTTACAGTTTAAAGCGCGGCGAAAAAGTTGATAAAAACCCTTGGGGTGCTACCACATTAGAATGGACAGCGCCCTCGCCACCACTGCCTCATGTTAATTTCGAAAAGATACCAGAAGTACACCGGGTAGCTTATGAGTATAGTGTACCAGGTCGTAAAAGGGATTTCACACCGCAAACAGAACCAAAAAAAGGATAAAGAAAAATCATGGACATTCCCTATACGGTAGAAGAAAGGCCTGATACGGGGTTATTTAATGCGAAATTGGGTGTTTGGTTATTCTTAGCATCTGAAGTAATGCTTTTTGGCGGTCTTTTTTCCGCTTATATATTTTTACGGTACGGTGCACCAGTAGGTGCGTTTCATGAGTGGGGGCAGGAACTTAATATACCCCTGGCTACATTAAATACACTGATCTTGATTTCATCCAGTGTAACTATGGTAATGTCTTGGGCTTCTCTCAAGCTAAATGACTTCAAAAAATACAAACTTTATATGGGGTTAACTTTATTATGTGCTTTGGGATTTCTGATAATAAAATATATAGAATATACTGCGAAGTTTGATCACCATATCTACCCCAGTACCAATACATTTTATGCAATCTACTTTACGCTTACCGGACTCCATGGATTGCACATTATTGGGGGCATGATCGTTCTTTTTTATTTCTGGATACCAGGTAGTAAAATGTGGGATTCAAAACCAGAACAATTTACGAACCGTATTGAGATTGCTGGCCTGTATTGGCATTTTGTTGATTTAGTGTGGATTTTTCTTTTTCCAGTTCTTTACCTGCTTTAGGAGGCATAATTCATGAGTAGTGGACACAGTACAGCAGATATTCAAAGCCATATTAAAGTATATATGACGGTTTTTGCAGCATTAGCTGCTTTGACTATAATAACCGTTGCAGCATCTTACCTGGACCTAAGTACAGGTGAAGGGATTTTGCTTGCCTTGACTATTGCTTCTGTTAAAGGATCATTGGTGGCGAGTTATTTCATGCATCTTATATCTGAGAGAGCATTAATTACGTGGATACTGATGCTTACCGCTGGTTTCTTTTTTGTACTCATGTTTATACCAATGGCATCATTTATTGACCAGGCTCAAGTTGGATGATATCTCTTAAAACATTCCATTTATTTTTCATTGGTTTAGCCATAATACTAACTATTGGATATGGTATATTTGAATTAATAACACCTTCCAACCCAGGAATTGTATCAGTGATATTTGCTGTATTTTCTTTTATTATTGGAGGCGCTTTAATGATCTATTTTTTTCGTATAATGCAGAAATTCAAAACCATATGATTAAATTGATTAGATTAGTATTTCTTATTCTAATTATTGGCTTTCCTAAGTTGTTAATGGCATGTGCGACCTGTTATGGAGCGCCCGATACCCCGGCTACCCAGGGGTTAAATATGGCTATTCTTGTTCTACTGGCTTTTACAGGAAGTATATTATCATTTATAATTATCGCAACTGTTTCCTTATACAAAAGATCAAAATCAAATCCGTTACAGTTGTCAAACACAGATATAATGGATAATAGGTAATTTATGCTAAAATTTCTGCAGAATTACGGACTGCCGATCAGTCTTTCAGAGGCTGGTCCTGGTATTGATGAAATTATCGTTTTGACGCACTGGCTAATGTTAGTGTTATTTATTGGTTGGGGTGCTTTTTTTATTATATCACTTGTAAAGTTTAGGGCATCAAAAAATCCAGATGCAGATCATATGGGTGTAAAATCCCATCTTTCTTCTGTTCTCGAAGTTGCTGTGGCTGTAGTAGAAATTGTATTATTAATTGGCTTTGCGTTCCCAATATGGGCAAATCGGGTAAATGATGTACCGACTTCCGGAGACGGAGCGGTATACATACGGGTCGTTGCCCAACAGTATGTATGGAATATTCACTACCCAGGTGCAGATGGAATATTCGGTAGTTCAAAACCAGAACTTGTAGATGAGGTAAATAATCCTATTGGGTTGGACCGTTCCAGTCCAGGCGCAGATGATGACTTTTATACAATCAATCAAATGCATATACCAGTCAATAAGAAAATCCGCATCGATCTTACAACTAAGGATGTGATCCACAGCTTCAAACTTCCAGAACTTCGGGTAGGGCAAGATGCTATACCGGGCATGAGTATACCAGTTCATTTTGAAGCAAATACGACATCAGAGGAATTTCTACAAAAAATGACAGGTACTCCTCGGGAAGGCAAAGGATTAGAAATAGCCTGTGCTCAGTTGTGTGGCCTAGGGCATTATCGAATGCGGGGGTACCTAACCATAGATACAGAAGATGATTATAATCTCTGGTTAGAATTACAGGCTCAATATCTCGAAGAAGATAGTGAAGAAGATGAGTGGGGCGATGAGGACGACTGGTAAATAGACCTCTATTATTAGCATTTATTGCTACTGTAATATTAAATGGGGGAAATTAGTTACAGCGATCAATTCGCTACCGTTTGGGTACGCCGCTTATCCAAATTATTGGTGATTTCAACTCTGTTATTAATTTTTACCGGTGCCTTGGTCAAAAGCCATGAAGTTGGTTTGTCGGTACCAGATTGGCCCACATCTTATGGTTACCAGATGTTTGCTTTCCCTCTTTCAGATATGATTGGTGGCATTTTCTATGAGCATGGCCACCGTATGATAGCAACTATGGTCGGTCTTATGACACTAATTTTGGCATTTACGATATATTATACTGGTCAAAGACTATGGTTAATAAGGACAGCTTTTTTCGCCCTTTGTTTGGTGGTCATTCAAGGACTTTTTGGTGGGTTAACCGTCCTTTTATTTTTACCGACACCTGTTTCTGTAATTCATGCTCTACTAGCCCAAACATTTCTAATGGTTACTGTTTTGATCGCCTATGGATTATCAAATGAAAGAGCGAATCGCATACTAAATGAAAGAACTGATTATAAGGTTCTGAGATTCCCTACATACTTAGTTACCAGTCTTGTGTATATACAATTAATTATTGGAGCACTGATGCGGCATACGCAGTCTGGATTGGCAATTCCTGATTTCCCGTTATCTGGTGGGTATATAATCCCAACTTTTAACCAAGAAATGCTAAATACAATTCAATCGATGCAATTTGAGTCAGGATTACCATTTGTTACATTGAGTCAGATTATTATTCATTATTTTCATCGTATTGGTGCGTTAGCTGTGGCGATATCAATTGGGTGGCTAACATGGAAAATTATTCAATCGAAGATCAGTAATGAAAGAATATATCGATTAGCAGGATTTTTAATCACACTTCTAATTATTCAAATCACATTAGGTGCCTTTACAATTTGGTCAGTCAAGGAACCATTTATAACCAGCATCCATGTTTTTAACGGTGCAGTAATTCTTGGCGTAAGTACTCTGCTGATTTTACGGGTGTCACCAGCAAAAGTATCATGGTAGATTTAATTTGATGAATAAGGGCTTTAACAATATTTTATTAATAACTCGGGCTTATATAGAGCTTATGAAACCGAGTATTTTGATTATGGTACTCATTACCACTCTTTTAGGTTATTATTTGGGCAATGAGGGTGCAATGTCATGGATCAGGCTGATCTGGACATTATTGGGAACAGGCTTATCAGCAGGCGGCGCTGGTGCACTAAACCAATATTTAGAGCGCGACCAAGATAAACTGATGGAGCGCACATGTAATCGGCCCATACCGGCTGGCATCATACAACCTCAGAATGCGTTATTATTTGGTGTATCCGCTGTAATTATGGGAAGTATAATTCTAGTTATGAAGATAAATACCCTAACAGGATTTCTATCATTATTAACCGCTTTTATGTATGTATTAATCTACACGCCTATGAAAAAATTAACTTGGTTGAATACATCATTAGGATCAATCCCAGGTGCACTGCCGCCGCTAGGGGGATGGACAGCTGCGACAGGTAATGTTGATTCTGGTGCGTGGATTCTATTTGCCATTCTTTACTTATGGCAGCATCCACATTTCTTTGCGATCGCTTGGATGTGTAAAGATGATTATCAAAAAGCAGGTTTTAAAATGTTACCGGTAATTGAACCTAATGGTTCACGAACGATCCGTCAGATATTTTTGCACCTTAGCCTCTTATTTCCAGTATGTTTCTTACCATTTATCATAGGTATGAGTGGTAATATTTATCTATTTGGTACAACAATATTAACATTATTGTATTTTTTATCTGCCATTCCAATGCTAAAGGAAAAATCGTCCAAGAATGCTTCCCGAATACTTAAGGCGTCTGTTCTTTATTTACCATTATTGATGGTGATCATTATCATTGATAAAGGAATTTGAGCATGTTTTTCAGACCATGGGTATATGTATTGGCTTTGATTGTGATTATAGCTTTGATTGCGGTTATGCAACCTGAGACGGAAGGGGAACAGCTCCCAGTTATTGGTGAAATACCAGCATTCAGCCTCGTTGATCAAGATGGTGACCGGTTTACTCTCGATAATGTAAAAGGTAATGTATGGTTAGCGGATTTTATTTTTACGACATGTTCTGGTCCTTGTCCAATTATGACAGAACGAATGGGTATGGTTCAACATGATTTACACGATATTGATAAATTAAAATTTGTTTCCTTTACTGTTAATCCGGATTATGATACGCCGGAGATACTAAAAAAATATGCGCAACGATTCGATGCAGATGTTGGTTCCTGGTCTTTTGTGACTGGAAAATATGAACAAATTCAGGAATTAATTGTGGAAGGTTTTAAAATGGGTGATGTAGAGGAAATTGTTTTTCATAGTACACGTTTTGCTTTGGTTGATCATGAAGGGAATCTTCGTGGTTATTATTCTGGCACAGAGCCAGCAGAACATGAAATTTTGACGCGTGATATTCAATCTTTAATAAATGATATACCTTAATATGTTGACAGCCAACACTGATAGTTTCTGGCTGAGAATAATATATATAGTTTCTGTTATAATATCAGGTGCAGTAGCGTTTCTAATTCTTGGTCCAAGACCAGTAGGAATTGAAGGATCTCTGGATGTATCCTTTCTGCCAATCCTAAATGCAACTTTAAATGGCGTAACGACTGTTCTATTAATTGTTGGATATAGTTTAATTAGACAAAAGAAGCGACTGCAGCATAAAAATGTTATGTTGTCAGCTTTTGGTACATCAACCGCATTTTTAATTAGTTACGTTATTTACCATTGGTTTAAAAGTGGTCCAAAGTTGTATACAGGTGATTGGACAACATTATATTACTTCATTTTAATTTCCCATATTCTATTAGCAGCTATTATTGTGCCGTTAGCACTTATCACCTTATATCGCGGATGGAATAATAATATTGGTAAACATAGAAAAATTGCCAGGATCACTTTACCCCTATGGCTTTATGTTTCTGTGACCGGGGTGATAATTTATTTTATGTTATACTGGTGATGTTGCTTGAACGCCCAGCTGAATATCTTTAACCAAACCACCAAAATTTTTATCTATTTTAAAACCGTGTTTATAGAAAAATTCTTCTTGGAAGAATCCAACTATAACGTATTGAACACCTTTATTCCTTAACCTGCTCATTAGTTCATCCATAAGCTGGTTACTTAAATGTTTATTTCTATATTTTGAGCGAATAACAATCCACTCAAAATGAACAATATTAGTTTTTTCTGATTCTTTCCAATATACGCCTCCAACTAGTCGATCTTTCATGTCGAATATCAGCAGGAATTCATGATTTCCCTGAAATACAGGCTCAAGGTTTGATTTAATTAATAAGGAATGGAAACGGGCGATCTCCTTGGGGTGAAAAGGTGGCCGTATTCTATAACCATTGCCTTCATTATCTTCACACAACATAACCAGATCAATACGGCCACGTTCTCCTTTATCCATTGTTACTAGCTCAATAAAATCTGCAGCCGCCAGATGCTTAAACACCAGGTGAGTAAGAAAATATTGTTCTTCATCGTTCACTTTTAAATTTTCATGGATGTGATGAAGTCTATTCTGTAAACTATCTTCGGTTACTTTTCTGGCGCGCAAGTCACGCAGTAATTCCCATAATAAATCCTTTAATTCCGGGCGTGAATCTTTCAAACAGGTCATAAGAAAAAATCTTACCCGAGTTTCAGGATATTCTAATAACAGGTCACCAAGGTTATAATCCTGGTACAATTCCTGCAATATAGTTGTCCGTGCTTGTAATGTTGCGTTTTGGTTTAGATCTAGCCAGCGCTCGTATCGCAATGCGGCGAAAACCATTCGTTTAGTCAGTACTCCATCATTATTCACTTCATGGACAAAATCATCAATTCGATCATTAGTTAAACCATATTCCTTGGCTTTCCTGTGTTTGGTCTTGTCTTTGTTTAATTCTTCTTTAAACTGTGCAATTATAGGTATTCCATATTTGACTTTTGCTACTTGTAATATTACCGAGAAGATTAATTCCCAATCAGCCATTCGTTTTAAACCGGGGTAATGATTTTCTGTGTCTTCAATAAATTCTCCATAGATACTAAAAAGTAGATTTGCAATTCCCGTTGTATTTTTTCGATTAGAAATCGAAATCAACCTTGTTCCGGATGCATAATCGTGTTCAGGAATAATCAAGTTTTTTGGAGAAGGATCACCAATTCTAACCTTTTTATCAGAACGCCACCAGAAATTGATGTAAGCAGCTGCACCACTCCATATAAAATGAAGCCAACGCATTTGCCAGCGATCTGGAGCCGAATTTTCCTCGATTTCATTTCTATTTCGTTCGAGATATTGGTGGAGAGTTTCTCCGGGAATATATTCTTCGGTATATAGATTATATTCGGGCCAATAACCGCCAAATTCTTCAACAAATTTTTGTCCATGAATAGATGATCCCATTATTACCAGCCATTTAATCTCCTCTTCCATGAATTTTTTTTCATGTTCTTCATTTATATTGATGGCAAAATTATACGCTTCATCATCTCTGGTTTGAACCAAAATACGCAATACGCTTTTACCATGGTTTTTCCCCAGGAAGGTGATCCATACACCATCTGGTTGTATATCGTTTAATTCTATTAAACGATGATCATAGAAAAGAAATATTGATTCTCTGATAACAGCTGTATTGGTTACCGCTGATACTATCATTTCTCGTAATTCAGGTTTTACCAGTTCGTCAAATACAATTACATCTTTCCAAGTATATTCAGTACTATTTTCACGGTTGATGGCCAACTTTCGGTTTGGTCCGATCCAGGATCGAAAACCGTTTACCAGGTTATATTGTGCTTTTTGAGCGTATGAAATGATTCTTTTTGGGCAATCTGAAATTTGCCACCAATATAATTCTGATCGAGCCCAGATATATTTTGTGGGGTGTTGAAGGCCATAGTTCGCAACAATTGGTAATAATATCTGGATGAAGGAGAATTGCTCTTTTATGATACTGTCAATATCCTTCCTGAATTGATCAAGTTTCGACAAAATGGCCTCAAAATGATTGTCTTTTAATAATTCTACGTTTACTGTGAATCCATTTTTTGATTTGTCTTCATAATGCCGCTGGTGAGCCCCAGATAACAATTCAAAAAATAGTTCTCCTGATAATTCCGGTAGCATCGCTTCCATAGCTTTCATACGAAAAGATGGATCAGAATGATTTCTAAAGCTTAATAAAATATTGAATGCAATTCTAGTGAGGTCACCATAATTAGATGCCAGTAAATAGTTAAATGGTATAAAACCGCTTAAATGCCCAGCATATAATTGTCTGGTTGCTTTATGCAGATCGCCAAGATCAGGCAAACTGACTGAATCCACAATATTTTGTATATCTTTATCAGCATTGACGATCATTGATGGAAATGCCAGCTGCAGATTTTTTATTGGTTCAAATTTTGTTAATCGAAATGCACTCTTGCCTATGAAGTCTGCGAACGTGTTGTTGCCTAACCATAATTCTGGACTCAGGAGTAATTCCTGGAGGTCGAGACTGTCTTCCCGCGTATGATAAGTAAAATCACCAATTACCAGCCTGGAATTCTCCCATGATAACTTTAGACTGATCTTATTATTTTTAATGGATATTTTCGAACCATTCCATTTTACATCATTTCTACTGACACCTTTTTCCCGCAGGAGCCAATTTGGGATATGGACCTGATAATTTTTATATGATAAGGTGATATGATTTTTCTGGTACATGGGATTAATTATCTCGTGGAAATTCTTCAAAATCTGTTTTCGTTTATACGTTCCCTTTTGTGTCAGTTCTTCATCTGAATTAAAATCACGTTTAATTATTGCATAATTGATCACGCGTTCAAATGGCGTAAGGAAACTATTCACCGATTGAATCAGAGAACTATAGTATTCGCGAATTGTAACTAAGCTTGCATTGGAAATATCCATAGGCAGGCTGTCTGAGTCTGGATGAATAAGCAAAGTATTGAATTCTAAACCATCCCCCACGAGGAATGCTGATTTTATTCCATCAAAATCTTGAAACATGTTTTCAATTTTTTGCGGTGAGATGGTTTGACCGCGACTATTTTTGTAGATTTCTTTTTTACGGTCAATTATATAATAATGATCATGTTTTTTATTAAATATGTCTCCAGTGTGAAACCAACCATTGACTAGACTAGAGTAGTTTTGTTTTCCAAAATATGACGATGATACATACGGCCCATTGATAAGTAATTCTCCATCATCACCTAAAGCAAGTTTTATTCCGGGTAATGGTACACCTACGGAATCAGGCTGGTAATCATTGGTAGGCGTCATCGTGATACCACCAGTTGCTTCGGTCATACCATAGCCACTTAAAAGGTTGATTCCGTTGCCCTGAAAAAAATGAAATACATCAGGGTCCAAATAACCAGCAGCCGAAAGTCCATATTTCAAGTTTCCGCCCGTAATTTGGTTCACGATATTTTTGATTTCTTGATCTTCTCCATGACCAACAGATTTAATTGAATCTGTGTGTTCCATCAATTGTATCCATCTTTTTGGTACACTAATAAAAATGGTAGGTTTTGTCAGCTGAAAGTCCTTTAATAGTGATTTAAAATATGGAGATTCAGCGAATGTATAGGTTGCGCCCCAAAAAATAGACCCCAATAGCTCAAAGTATCTGCCAAATGTATGGTATAATGGTAGAAAGCAAAGGAATATATCGTCACATGAAAAATCGGGGAGTGCCAAGGCACGGGCAAAACGTTTGGTTACTATGTTTTCTTGGGTGAAAATAATTCCTTTTGGTTCATCAGTTGTGCCTGAGGTATACATCACTGTGGCAAGATCATTCATAGTGCACTGGTTGATACGTTTTAGCACATTTATATCATCAAAATCAACCGCTTGTGAGATGAAACTTTCCCAGGATTTAGCAAAGATAATAGCTTCTGCAGGGTCATCGAGGTGATATATATCCAACGATTTTTGTTCAACCTTTGATTCTCTAAGAATAGCCTGCACCGATAGTTCACCAATAAATAATTGAGTAATGGTTGAATTCTCAATAATGAATGCCAGATGATCTGGAGTAGTTGTAACTGGTATCGGCACTATCGGTATATGAAATGAAAGGCAAGCTAAGTCAATCAGCGCACCACGAATCGAATTCTCTGTAAATATACCAATCGTTGTATTTTTATCTGATATTGATTCTATAGCGCAAAGTGCCTGACCAATTTGAATGATTTGGTTCCATATTCCCTGGTAAGTGAATTTGCGTAATTGATTTCCATCAATTACCTGGAAACATGTTTTATCCCCATAATATCGCACTCGCTGGTTGATCAAATGGCCGACTGTTAATTTAGATTCAAGTATTAATTCGTGAATTATCTCGAACCATTCTTCAATTTTATTTGCTTCGGAAATAGTTTTATTTACGATCGATAAATGCCCTAATTCTAGAAAATCGTGTAGTTCCTTCTGATTAGGGTTTGAATCTTTTATCTGACTCGCTTTTGCAAAAAGATCATTAGCTGTAGGTTGAGTATCAAATAGGCGTTCAAGGTATTGAGAATGGGTTGATTGCGGGTTATTCATCTAGTGTATATTAATATGTTTTTTAAATTAAAAAAAAAAGGCCTTCTAATTGAAGGCCCTTTTCAAATAATACAAGACTACTAAAGCCCGATCGAAAATGTTAGTCTATTGACTTGCCCTAAGACACCCATATCAGATACAGAATAATCTACGCTAAAGTTATAAGGGATAAGCGGGAACATAGCTGATGAAAGGCCAAAACCATAGGCTGCTTTATTGCTATATCCATGCGCATTATCTTTGTCAAGCATATCAGACAAATCGTCAGATTTAATACTGTCATCATTATCATCATTAAACTGAATAAATTTGTTTTCTAACCCAGCGCGCAGATAAAGTCCGCCCATTACTTTAACTTCAACACCACCAGCATAATATGGGTTATAATCTCTTGGGTCGTAATAGTCAATACTAACAGTGGCTTCAAGTGCATCATTTTTCACAATAGCATTCGGCCCAACAGGCGTTATTGCGAACCCAGCGCGATAAGTCATGGGTAAGGACCATTCTTCCGTTTGAAGTTGTGCAATCACATCCGGGTTAGCATCTTGATCTTCATAGGCATCTGTGTCAACTTTTAAATCGGTGCCTTTGAGTTGCATTTTCGTTCCAAAATTTGAAATTGCCATACCAATTATTAACCCGGAAAAACCCGTTTGGTATTGCGAACCAACATCGAAACCAAAAGCGGTAGCACTGGAAAAGGAAATAGTTTCTCGAATTATTTTCCCATGTATACCGACTGTGAACCGATCCGAAATTTTTCGGCCAAATCCTAAGCCTAGCGCCACATCAGATGCGCGGAAAACGACTTTGCTATCTTGGTCAAGCTCAGTAGTCTTTTTCATTTCTCCCATATCCAAGTTATTCAGACTTATACCAAGATTGCCGATCGAGCCCACTGGTATAACCAGCCCGAAATAACTGTGTTTCATATCTGCGATCCAATTATACTGGGTCAGTAAAATCTGTATATCCGTGGCATGGGCAATGCCAGCAGGATTCCAGTGCAGGGCAGAAGCATCGCTTACGCTAGCTGTAAAGGCACCACCGAGTGCCATGGCTCTGCTGCCTACACCGATCTTTAAAAAATTAGCGGCGGATGTACCTGTGTTATCAAACTGTGCAAACAAACAACAGTTAATAGAAATAACAGCTATGATCATATTTTTCTTCATTTTATCACCGCAAGTTTTCCTGTGAATTCCTGATTATTTGAGATAACGTGGAAAACGTATACCCCAAACGATACTTCCTGGTTATTATATGTACGTAAATCCCAGGCTTCAATACTGGGACC
>CAJXWT010000017.1 GCA_913062595.1 uncultured Fidelibacterota bacterium | reverse complement strand
CTGTCAATAAATTGATCTCTTCATGAAGCGCAACCATTACTGTTTCATTATTATATCCATGATCTGTATTGCCGCGGGCCAGAATTACCGCTGGCCCACAGTTGGCAGCAAGGCCCTTTCCTCCAACTTTGGTGAATTCCGTGATGGCGGTTTCCACATGGGCATAGACATTAAAACACTGGAGGAAACAGGCTGGCCAGTTTATGCCATTGACGACGGACATATTTCACGAATGGTGGCCAATTTCAGCGGGTACGGAAAGGCACTATATCTAACCCTGAACGATGGCAATACAGCAGTATATGCGCATCTGGAAGAGTTTTCATTTCGCCAAGAATCCATCCTTCTCACCCTACAATCCATAAATAACAGTTACATGGTCAATGAATATTTCAAACCGCAACAATTTCCCGTTAAAAGGGGAGATATTATTGGTTATACCGGCAATACCGGTGCTTCATTCGGTCCACACCTGCACTTTGAATTGCGCAATAGCAAAACACAGCCTCTAAATCCATTGACCAATGGACTTCCCGTAGAAGACTACCGGTCTCCTCGCGTACATCAGGTGGGTATTATTCCTTTATCTCCGGGGACCAAGATTAACGGCAGCTCAATCCCCAGAGTTTTTCCTTTATTTGCGGCGACCAGTGGGGGCGGCCTCCAATTCCCGGATACAGTGAGCTGTTTTGGTCCGATAGGTTTAACAATTGAGGTAGATGATAAAATACAGGGGGCAGCAAACAAATACCAGGTGCAATCTATTCAGCTACTAGTAGATGATGAACCTGTTTTTTCACTTAAGTATAATGAACTGGATTATGACCAAATGGCAACCGTCGCTCAGGTTAGGGAAAACCGCTTCCACAGACTAAATCTGGGTTCCTTCACTAAGCTATACAAACTGGAAACATTTTCTAGTACAACAATTGTGCCTGATGGAACATCCGGTGTACTCAATCTGACCCCTGGTTACCACAAAATCGAGATCCAGGTGTCTGACGCGGCGGGCAACACTACCATTATCAAAGGCACTGTCATCAATTATCCTCCCGTGAAATTAGCGATCAGGGATGTTGAGTGGCTGGATAACACGATTGAATTCAATATTCAGCCCGTTACGCTGAATATTCCGCTGACAAAAGTTACGTGTTACAGCTATACAGCTTATGGATATCCAGATGAACAATTAACTATTGTTAACAGTAAAAAAGAACGGTCAGGTCTTCGTATTGAATTACCCAAATCAAAACTGGGTAAACATGGTGTATCATTCATTGTAAAAAACAAGCTCGGCGTGTATGGATCACCACTGACATGGCATGATCCCAACGCTGATAAAAGCCTGACAGAAATGGATATCGATATTACGTTTAGTGTGGTCGAGCACAAGATCATCATGCAAATACAAACTGATGGTTTTACGTCTGGTAATACTGCGTTAAGACTACTAAAGGAAGATGAATATATTTCCATTCCCCTAACGAAGGTTCAGCCAACTGTTTATACTACAGATCTGCTTTTACCATCCTTGTTCTATAATGTGCAACGGATCGATGCCTTTTTTGATGGGGACATTGAACGCATCATTCAGCTGGATCTGAAGCCAACTGTTGTTGCGCCTGGCAAGGTTACCAATATCTTGTCAAAAGACAAAAATTGCTCCATTCAGATAACCAAGACTTCCATTTATGATACAACATTGGTCTGGATCGAAGCTATCGATCACCCTGTTGAACCAAAGGGCGGAACTTTACAATCACTTATATATCAAATTCAGCCTTATGAGCTTGCCCTTAAGGATACAATCCGAATCGGTATACGATACAATCGCCAAATAAAAGATATGCCAAATACGGCTTTATATTATTACAATCAGAAAAGCGGCTGGACGTTCCTGCCAACTATTAATTTACCAAACCGATTGATCATGTCCAGCACGTTACTCAGCTTTGATGCCATCGGTATTATCCAGGATACAGATCCGCCATTTGTGCGCAGAGTGTATCCGGCCAATGGCGGTAAATTCCATTATAAGGATGTACGAACCATTTCAGTGATCGCTGATGACTATCTATCGGGCATTAGTTCTGATGAACAAACAATGAGTATGAAACTGGATGGTGAACCAGTAAGATATGCCTTTCAGCCCCTAAAAAAAGAGCTCTATTATTATCTACCAACTCCGCTGAATGCCGGTGAACATACGCTAGAATATTCGCTTTCGGACCAGGCTGGAAACCAGGTGTCCGGCAGTACTACATTTACGGTAGATTAATGTTCTTCCCTTATAAAGACGATAACCCCAGAATCCTTTTTCCATTCGTTACCTATACTATAATCGGAATCAATAGCCTGGTTTTCATTTATCAATATTTTATCCTGCCGCCAGAATCATTAGATCATATTATCAGCACATATGCACTTACACCTGCAGCTCCATCAGTTATAACAGTATTTACGTCCATGTTCATGCATGGCGGATTAATGCATATTATTTTCAACATGTGGTTTCTCTGGATCTTTGGTGATAATATAGAAAGTGTGTTGGGGCATAAGCGTTATGTGTTATTCTATCTAATCTGCGGTATGGGAGCTGCTCTGGCGCAAATACAAGTAAATACAGGCTCTCAGATACCAATGGTAGGTGCCAGCGGAGCGATCGCAGGAGTACTTGGTGCTTACCTGATTCGGTTTCCCCGAGCTACGGTACATGTTTTAGTAATATTAATCATTTTTATTACCTTCATTCGCGTCCCGGCTATGGTTGTTATTGGAATCTGGTTTTTATCCAACCTCACTGCAGGTCTGGGAACCCTGGGTGTTGAAGAAACTGGCGGAACAGCATGGTTTGCTCATTTGGGTGGATTTGTTTCCGGCGTGGTGTTGAATCAGGTATTTAAGAAAATTAGGATAGAATAAAATGAAAGATTCTGTAGTAAAAGAAGCTATGGCGATGCGCAAACAAGCGGTAGCACCTTATTCAAATTACACAGTTGGCGCAGCAGTGCTTACCAAATCTGGTGAAATAATTGGTGGCTGTAATGTTGAATCCAGTAGTTACGGACTTACTTGCTGTGCTGAACGAATAGCTATCTATAATGCGTTATCAGCAGGACATAAAAAATTTAATGCACTGGCCGTAGCCACAGCGAATGGCGGTAAACCATGCGGTGCCTGCCGCCAGGTAATCTGGGATATTTGCGGTGATATAACAATATATATTGCTGATGGAAATGGAAATCTCTTTGAAACAACCAGTGCTGATCTATTGCCCGATGCGTTCGGCGAGGATATGCTTCCATGACCAATAAACCAAATAATTCTGGCTGGATCGAAGTTATATGCGGAAATATGTTCAGTGGTAAAACAGAAGAGTTGATTCGGCGGCTGCGAAGGGCCGAAATCGCGCGATTGGGTGTGGCAATATTCAAACCCAAAATAGACACAAGATACGAGGAAGGAAATATTGTTTCTCATAACCAATTACAATTGAAATCATTACTTGTAGAGTCCGCGGCAGAAATAGCACCTCTGGCAAAAGATGCGGACGTGGTTGGTATTGATGAGGTCCAATTTTTTGATGACAATATCATAACTACAGCCAAAGATCTTGCCGCCAATGGAAAACGCGTAATTATTGCCGGGTTGGATACTGATTATCGCGGCGTTCCTTTTGGCCCAATGCCAGGTATCATGTGTGAAGCTGACTATCTGGATAAGCTGCAGGCTATATGTATCGTCTGCGGGAACCCCGCGTCTTACACACAACGGCTTACCAAAGAAGCTGCACAGGTAGTCATCGGCGAAACGGATATTTATGAGGCCAGATGCAGACATTGTTTTGAAGCACCGTAATAATCAATGGAACGTTTAATTGGTATAGCTGGCATTCTGGTATTATTGAGCATTGCCCTGGCAATGTCCAACAACCGTAAGGCTATTTCTTGGCAGTTGGTAACCTGGGGGTTGGGAATACAACTACTATTTGCCATTATCATTTTGAAAACACCTATTGGTGTACCGTTCTTTGGCGCGATTGATATTGGTATAAAATATTTGCTCAGCTTCTCTGATGCCGGCAGTGATTTCTTATTCAAATCGTTTAGGCATGGGGTTGTAGAAGATCCACTAATGAACTTTGCTTTCCGAATCCTGCCCACCTTGATTTTCTTTTCTTCGCTTATTGCAGTCTTTTATCATTTAGGTATTATGCAGTTAATAGTAAAATGGATTGCCCGTATCATGCAGAAATCAATGGGCACCAGCGGATCTGAAACGCTATGTGTCTCAGGAAATATTTTTGTTGGTCAGACAGAAGCACCGCTGCTGGTACGGCCTTTTATTTCTAAGATGACAAAATCAGAATTAATGGCGGTAATGGTCGGCGGCTTTGCCACAGTAGCTGGGGGTGTCATGGCAATGTATGTCAGTATTCTGGGGGATATTCCGGGAATCGCTGGCCATTTGTTGGCTGCTTCGATCATGAGTGCACCAGCTGCGTTAGTTATCGCCAAAATTATATATCCAGAAACAGAAGCATCCGAGACCTTTGGCAATTTAAAAATCGCACTGGATAAAAAAGATGACAATATTATGGAGGCGCTTTCTAGAGGCGCAACTAATGGTATGAAATTAGCGGCAAATGTAGCTGCTATGCTGGTCGCCTTCGTAGCTATAATTGCTATGGTAAACGCAATCTTGGGTTTGATGGATCTTAGCCTACAGCAAATCCTAGGTTGGATATTCAGTCCATTGGCATGGGTCATGGGTGTGCCCTGGAATGAAGCGGGTATTATCGGATCTCTTATGGGTGAAAAACTCGTTTTAACTGAACTTATTGCCTATGGCGATCTTGCCGATTTAATGGCCACAAATTCCATTTCGGATCGATCGGCTATCATTGCTAGTTATGCCCTTTGCGGCTTTGCAAATTTTGCTTCGGTAGGAATTCAACTAGGCGGTATTGGTGGCATTGCTCCAGAAAGACGCAAAGATCTGGCTAAATTAGGGCTGAAAGCCATGTTCGGCGGTGCACTGGCATCCTGGCTTACAGCAACCATTGCAGGGTTGCTGATTTAAGCGTATTATTATAAGAAGGTTTTAATACCATGCGTTTAATTTTTATTGGTCCACCGGGGGTTGGAAAGGGAACACAAGCAACACTGATAAAGGATCATTTTGATATATTACATTTATCGACTGGAGACATATTACGAGAAGAAATAGCACAACAGTCTACTGTCGGAATAAAGGCCAAATCATTCATGGATAGAGGTTACTTGGTACCTGACAACATTTTATTGGAAATGATGGAAAAACGACTACAACAGCCAGACTCTGAAAACGGTTATCTATTGGATGGATTCCCCCGTACAATTCCCCAAGCGGAGGGCTTAGATGATATACTTGAGAGAACAAATCAGGTTCTTGATGCAGTTGTATCCATTGAACTGGATACGGATACTATCGTAAAACGGTTATCCAGCCGCCGATCATGCAAACAATGCGATTCTATTACAAATCTGCTATTTAATCCACCAAAAACGGAAGGTCGTTGTGACATCTGTAGTGGAGAACTTGTACAGCGATCAGATGACAAGGATGAAGTTGTTCTCAATCGATTGACGGTATACAATGAACAAACTGCACCACTACTGGATTATTACACCAATAAAGGATTAATAATAACCATAGATGGACAAGGAGATATTGCTGTTATCAAAAACAATATACTAGAGGTGCTAGCCTAGAAATGCTGCGTGTTGCTTTAACTGGCGGAATTGGTACAGGAAAAAGTACTGCAAGTAAAATTCTGAATGAGCTTGGTTCTTTTATTTTTGATGCAGACAAGGAAGCGAAAAATATTCTCAAAAATAATGAAACAATTCAAAGCGAGTTGATCGCCGAATTTGGTACTGATATTATGAGCGGTGATGAAAAAATTGATAATAATAAATTAGCCCGGATTGCGTTCCAGGATCAGGATCATCAGCTCAAGTTAAACTCGATCATCCATCCCTACGTATTCCAGGAAATTGATAAAAATTTTGAAGATGCACTTAAAAATGGTACATATGATATCTTTGTCGTCGATGCTGCCCTGATCTATGAATCAGGGGCCGATACCCACATGGATTATGTTATCGTAATAACCGCTTTACTTAAAGTTCGAATGGAACGTGCTTTGCAGCGCGAGACACTTACCAGAGACGAAATTTTGAAACGAATAGATCTACAGTGGCCAGAAGAAGAGAAAATAGCACTGGCTGATTTCGTAATTCATAATGATGGTACAGAAGAAGAGCTTCGCGGCTCTATTACGGACATTTATAATCAACTAGTATAGTATTAACTCACCGTATAGACCGCTTTAACGCGCGCGGTTTATCTAAAACTTCTTTTAAGATTATAGCCAGTTTTAGTCTATCAATATCTTTCAATAATGGATCAATAAATTGGTTAAATGAGAATACTTTTTTCTTTATTAAATATTCTTTATGAATCGGTTCGGGAGCTGCTCCTGAGAGATCCTTAAAAATAGCACGTGAGGATTCGACTGGTTCTGGTTCGTCAATTATTTCTGGTTGTTCTTCTATGTCTGTTGGTTCTTCAAATTCATAATCAGCGATTTCACCTGCACCTGGTTCAAGAATATCCTGACCAAAATTTTTAACTTCGTTGAATAGATCTTGCAGAGTTTCCGATTGAAAAGGGCCTGGCTGCTGATCAGATTCCGGAACCGATTCATCTTGATCTAGCATGCGGCGTGCTGATTTTTGCCGTCGTTTTTTCATCAATGACAACAGAAAATACAGTGCCGCCAAAAATAACCAGTAACCTATGCCTTCCATTTAGTCCTTGTTCCGTTCGGGTGGTGCAGTAGATTCTGTGTCTTTTCCGCCGGAAATAGATTCCCGCATTTCTGTATCCGCCTGAATATTGCGCATGTTAACATAATCAAAGACACCCAGCTTCCCTTCACGAAACGCCTGGGCCATTGCCAATGGCACTTCCGCTTCTGATGCAACAACCTTAGCTTGCATTTCCTGAGTACGCGCTTTCATTTCCTGCTCTTCCGCCACCGCCATGGCTCGCCGCGTCTCCGCCCTCGCCTGCGCCACTCGTAAATCGGCTTCAGCTTGATCAGCCTGCAGTTGGGCGCCAACATTTTTGCCCACGTCCACATCAGCAATGTCAATACTGAGAATTTCGTAAGCAGTACCTGCATCTAGGCCTTTTTCCAGCACAAACCTTGAGATTGAGTCGGGATTCTCGAGTACATCCTTGTAGGAATCGGAGGATCCAATCGCACTGACAATACCTTCACCAACCCGGGCGATAATCGTTTCATCAGTCGCACCTCCTACAAGACCGGGAATGTTGGTCCGCACGGTAACACGTGCGCGGGCCTTAACCTCAATACCATCCTTGGCCACCGCCGCGAGCGTACCCGTATGGGGGGCATCAATTACCTTGGGATAAACACTGGTTTCCACCGCCGTCTTTACATCCCGACCAGCGAGATCAATAGCTGTGGAAGTTTCAAAATCAAGTGGGATTTTAGCTTTGTTCGCTGCAATCAGTGAAAAAGCAACGTTCACAACGTTACCTCCTGCAAGTTGATGTGTCTCCATCATACCAGCAGAAACTTGTTCCAATCCAGCCTTGTGCAGATTGATAATACTATCCACAATAAGCCGGGGAGGTATCTTTCTCAAGCGCATACGGATAAGATCAATTATTGTGATCCGACCCATGCCAAGACTTACAACAGCCTGGATCCAGAGTCCCAAAGGGACGAAATAAAAAAATAAAAGAATAAATAATAGAACAAAAACCAGCATTAGATAAGTAAGCATGATATACTCCTATGATTCAATTGCATTAACTCTGACAACCACTCGATTGCCGTCAACAGATAAAATTTTAATTGATTGATCTTTCTTAACAAATTCGCCCTCAGTTACAACAAATATTTTCTGATCTCCCAAAAGAACCCACCCAGACGGTCTCAAATCTGAAGTAGCTACACCACTTTTCCCAACCAAATTCTCAAGCCCGATAGAGGTACTGTATCCTTCTTCCTGACTTTCTACTCCCGGGAACGTTAATTTAGTCCAAAATTTCGTCTTGGTTACCATTCTAAAGAGCAAAACTAATGCGATAACTCCACCAATAAGACCGATCGTTAATCCAGTCAAGGCAGAATGATAAACTTCTTCAGATACGGGTACATCTGGTAATAATAGTAAGTATAGGCCCCAGAGGATGACACCAATACCGGCGACACCAGCAATACCAAAACCAGGAATTAAAAATCCTTCAACCATTAATAAAACCAATCCGACCAAAACGATCAACAAATCAGACATTGTAGCCAACTTCACAATAGCGGAGGCGCCCAACGATAAAGCAAGACAAACTGCGCCAAAAGTTCCTGGTATACCCCATCCGGGACTCTGTAATTCAAATAATATACCCAAAAACCCAAATGTTGTTAGCAATGAGGCGACAACAGGATTAGTAAGAAACCGCACGAGATTCTCAGACCAGTTCTCAGAAAATGATTTTACAGTAGCTTCGCTAAGTTCTAATGATGCTAAGAGTTCATCCATATCTTCAGCAGTGCCATCAGCAATTTTATACTTTAAAGCCTGCTCGGTGGTTAAGGTAATCAGTTTCCCTTCTTTACGTCCTTCTAGATCGGTTACTTCAACTGAATCACCATCAATAATTACGTGGGTAAATGACAATTCTTCATCGACCATACATTTGGCAATTATAGTATTGCGGTCCCGACTCTCCGCGGTGGATGCCATTTCCTCGCGCATATAGCTTATCACTTTTTCTGATGCTTTTTTCCCGGACATATCCACAGCAGTGGCAGCACCAATTGTACCGCCGCTAGTCATGTATATGGTCTCACAGGATAATGAAATTAACGCTCCAGCAGAAATCGCCCGTCGATTAATAAAGGCAACGGTCGGCACACCTGAACCAAGAATAGCATCTTTTATTTGTGTAGCTGCATCTACGCGTCCACCAAAAGTATCAATGTCAAAAATAATAACTTCAACTTGATCGTTCTCAGCTTCCTCTATTACTCGCTCAACAAACGCAGGAAGACCCAAATCAATGACACCTTGAATGGGAACACGATAGACTTTTTGTTCAGCACTGTGTAAAAAACCAGCAAAAAGAACGAAAATAATAGGCAAAATTCCTATATTATATTTTGGTGTAATCACAATTCCCCGGAAATTAAATATTGACCAATATGAAATTACCTTAGATTCTGTTAAAACCGATACACAGAATTCAATTAATGACCCGTAAACACCGTCTCACATATACAGCATTAACCCTGATTTCAGGTTGGTTAAGGAAAAAGACTCCAGCTATTCAATATCGGTACGCTCATAAACTGGCTCAGCTATTTTACAATCATCTGGTAATCAGGCAAAAGGAGGCTCGAAAGAACATAGCCATAGCATTTCCTGTATATTCTGAAACGCGGAGAGAATTGATCTTAAAAAATAGTTATATATTTTTCATTCGCAACACCATGCAATTCTTATCATTCCCAAGGAGTTTTCAAAATGCAGATATTACCGTAAACGGGAAAGAGTATCTGGATGAAGCGCTCGCCAAAAAAAGGGGGGTAATTCTTGTCACAGGACATTTTGGTGTATGGGAAATCATGCTAGCATGGTTTGGTCTAAACCGGTATTCAATGCTGGCTGTTGGACAAAAGCAAAAAAATTCCGGCGCGGATATATTTGTAAATCAACTACGGGAAAATGCCTGGATAAAGATGATTCCTCGAAAATCTTCACTTGAATTCATGTATGAGGCGTTAGCAAGCAATCGTATTTTGACTTTAGCTAGTGATCAGGATGCAAAAAAACGAGGTATATTTGTAAAATTCTTTAGCCTACCTGCCTCTACGCCAAAAGGCGCTGCACGTTTCCACTTGGAATGTGGATCCCCCCTGATATTTGTTACTTGCCACTTGGAAAAACCAAATAACCATGTGTTAGATATATTACCGGTTCCAGCCGACTCAAATTCAAATATTGAAACTATAACGCAATCCTTTACATTGATGCTGGAAAAAATAATCACAAATTACCCTGAACAATATTTCTGGTTTCATCGTCGCTGGAAAACGAAATCACCACAAACGGAATCAACATGACAAAACATTTAAGTATAGATGACACTAACATTTTAGATGATTCTGCGGAAGTATTAGATCGTGGTGGAATAATCGTTTATCCTACGGATACGCTATATGGTTTTGGTGTTGATGCCAGAAATAAAGACGCGATCAATAAAATAAATAAAATCAAAGGGCGAAATAGCCCCATGAGTGTTGTTGCGGCTGATTTTGAACAATTGCTATCATGGACCAGACTTTCAAACGAAGATGTTGATTTAGTTGCTAAAAAAATTGGGGATAAAACAACATTTATACTTCCTGCAGTAGAAGGTATAATTCATGGTTCGATACTGGGACCTGATAATACAATAGGTATTCGAATCCCAACCCACCCATTTGGCCCAGACCTTGTAGCCAAAATAGGCTATCCCATTACATCATCCAGCGTGAATCGCCATGGGAATAAACCCTTAAATAATCCAACAATGATCAATCAGGAATTTGGTACTAAAATCGATCTAATTATTGATGCTGGTATTTTACCACCCTCCGAAGGATCGACGATTTATGTGGCCCATAACAATCGATTGAAGAAGATCCGTTAGTGAAAATTTTTCATATTATTTTTCTATCGATATTTACAATATTGCATGGACAATCAGCATGGCCCTTCCAGGTTGGAGAGAGATTGACCTATAATGTATCATTTACAGGGATCACAGCAGGCCAAGCATCGTTGGAAGTAGTCAATGATGCCGAGGTGGATAACTACCATCAATTACATATCCGATTTATCGCCAAAACCACCTTCCCGCTTAGCGCAATCTACGCTATTAATGATCAGATTGATACATGGCTGGATTCAAAATATTTGTACACTAGAAAATTGACAAAAAAGATTCGTGAGGGTAATTATAAAAAAGATTTATATACAATTATAGATTATGATCAATCGATTGCCATAACAAACGGCGATACGATCATAATTGATCAATTTTTACACGATTCATACTCTTTATTTTATTTTCTGCGCACGATACCACTTATCATCGGTGAAACAATTAATTTCACGGCATTCGATGGAAAAAAGATCACTCCATTCCAGATAATTACAAAAACCAAAGAAACAATTAATACTATGGCTGGTACATTCCCATGCCTGGTTGTAAAGCCATTTCGTGAAGGAACCACATTGCTGAAAAATAAAGGTGATATGATGATTTGGTTCAGCGATGATAAAAATAGATTACCTATTCAGATCAGGATCAAACTGAAATACGGTTCTATGTTGCTAAAACTAAAAGATATTAATTTGTAAAAAGTCGGCCAATATCATTAATCATTACTGTAGCCATTAATAGTAGTAAAAATGCCATGCCGACCTGTTGAATAATCATCCTCGTCTTTAGTGTAAATTTGCGGCGCAGCAATGATTCAGCTAAAATAATAAACACGTGACCACCATCCAGCCCTGGAACAGGCAGGAAATTGATAAATGCCAGATTACAACTTATGATTGCCATAAATGTGAGTAATGATACCAATCCTGCACGGGCCGTTTCACCCGCTATTTGAGCAATTAATATTGGGCCACCTAAATCACTTATCGATGCTTCACCGGAAATTAGCAACCTGACGGATAAAACAACTAATCCAAGCGCTCCTATAGTTGAACTAGCACCTATTTTGGTGGCCTCTAAAAACCCAATTGGTCTATAAGTAAATTCCGGCGCTATACCAATTACACCAAGCGTATCCAGCCTACCATTGATAGGTTGTATCTGAAAACTTGTAGTAATTGATTGTTTATATTCAACACCATCTCTTTGATAGATGAGGGTGATTGGAGTATTGGGCATTGCATGAATAGTAGTTGATAATTCCGTCCATGTTGAGATTTGAACATCATCAACTGAAAGAATCCTGTCGCCAGGCAATAACCCCATATTTTTTGCAGGCATATCATTTATTAGGCTATGAATTACCGGGTCATCTTTTGGTATTGGTATACCCTGATCCCAGACCACACCAGTAAAAATGATAAATGCCAATAAAATATTCATAATTACCCCGGCACTCATTACCCAGATCTGTGCCCAGACAGGTTTACTCATGAGTTCATATGGCTTATTTTTGATTGTTCCATCCATGCTTTCATCAATCATCCCGGCCATCTTTACGTACCCACCCAATGGAATTATCGCAAAACAATATTCTGTACCGCTACCAGTGCGGCCAGGCTTTTTTACAACCCAGCTATTTATAGGTCCCCATGATATTTTTCCATCTTGATCTTTTCTATAAAAAAATAATTTAAATTCGAAACCATTCGGCACTGATGTCATTGTCATTATTCGAGGAGGAAATCCAATCGAAAATCTGTCCACCCGAACACCAACGGAGCGGGCTGCAAAAAAATGACCCAACTCGTGGACCATCACAATTACTCCCAGAACGATTATAAATGCCAAAATTGTAGTCATAAATGTATATCCTTGGTTTTATGCTTCTACAGCGTTCCTTACAAACTCTGTTGCCCAAAGTTCCAATTTTAATAATTCTTCCAAATTTGGATGTTCGATCCAATCATGGGCTGCACATGTTTCTTCAATAAGCCGAGGAATATCGGTAAATTTAATTCTATCCTCCAGGAAATTATAAACAGCATTATCATTGGCAACATTGAGAACAGCTGTGGTGGTTCCTCCAGAACGCAAAGCTTCATATGCTAATCCAATGCAAGGAAAGCGATCCAGGTCTTTTTCTTCAAATGTCAATTGTCCAACCTGCACTAAATCAAGTTCATCCCAAGTTGCTGCTGCATGATGTGGATAAGTCAAGGCGTATTGAATTGGTACTTTCATATCTGGTACCCCCATTTGCGCTTTCACAGAACTGTCTTTGAATTCAACCATTGAATGAATGATAGATTGGGGATGAACAATAATATCAATCTGATCCGCAGAAAAATTAAATAGCCAATGCGCTTCAATCACTTCTAAACCCTTATTCATCATTGTTGCTGAGTCAATCGTGATTTTATGCCCCATATTCCAATTGGGGTGATTCAAGGCTTCATTTACTGTGATATCAAAAAATGTTTTCAAATCTCTTGTTCGAAATGGACCACCGCTACCTGTCAAGATAATCCTGCGAACATCTTCAAGTTTTTCGCCAGTAAGGCACTGCCATATGGCCGAATGTTCACTATCTACAGGATATATTCTCGCACCAGTTTTTTCTTTTGTTTTATTAATAATGTCACCAGCCATTACCAGACTTTCTTTGTTGCTTAAGGCAACATCTACTCCAGCTTTAACTGCATTCAAAGTTGGCTCCATACCTGAAGATCCAACAAGTCCGTTCATCAGTAGATCCACATCATCCCTTTGTGATATTTCCAACAAGCCTTCTCGTCCCATTAAGACATCTATACTTTCTCCAGCTAATCCATCTTTAACATCCACGGCGGATGAGTCATTAATAACAGCCACAGCTTGTGGTCGGTACTTTTTCGCTTGCTCAATAATCTTTTTACTGTTTTGATAAGCAGAAAGATATACGACCTCTAAATCTTCATCGAGTTGATCAATAACATTTAACGTATTCACGCCAATTGACCCTGTAGATCCAAGTATTGAAATTCGTTTTGCCATACTTAATTGAAGGATTTATGTAAACTTAAAGAAAATTGAGTTAATTTATTATTGATACGTGCCTGTGTCCCAATACTCCAGCTAGAAAATGAAATAATCTTACCTAGTAACATATAATTCGCTGAACCAGAAATTTTTTCTGGTATTTCTCCATCACCTAGATGAAATATTCTGCTCGTATACTGATTATTTCCAAACCCAAAATAGAATGGAAATGTTTTGAATAGGCTAGCTTTGGATATTGATACATCTACTGTTCTACAATGCAGATGCCGTGGCCCGTCCATTTTCGCCACACTCAAGTCAGCCACCCATTGTGATGTATCATCTTCAGATAGGGATAGCGAAAAACCATAACCAGAATATTCTAAAACATCATTATCAGATGTAAATCCGCCAAAAATTCCATTTATTTTTAGGTTTTCTGTTATCAGTAATGCCCCGTGAATTATCGGTAGTCCAATAATTGAATTTCCCGAAAATGAGCGGCCTGTTAAATCATTGCCGACTGCGGTACTAACACTTACAGAAAAACGCCTGGTTAAATCGGGCTCTGATAATTGATGATACCCTAATGAAAAAGATGTGCTTCGTACCAGTGGCTCAACTGCAGCTACGAAATTACTCCCGGGAACTGCTGAAAGATCATATGAAGGAAACTGGCCCAATAAATATTGAGATATAATAAAAAGTATTGTTATAAATCGTTTCATACAATCTACACATAAAAAATACTAGATAATGCCACGTTCGCTTGTGTCAATAAAATTAATAATTTCTTCAATTTCCGCTGAGTTTGCCATTTCGTTTTTCATTTCTTCCAACGCACTTGATCTGGGTAAATCTGAACGAAAATATTTACGATATGCCTTTTTGATGTTTGTCAGTGCTTCTGGTGAAAAACCTCGCCTCTTAAGGCCAATTGAATTGATACCGCCATAGCGTAACGGTTCACCTGCGGCTAGGATGAACGGCGGTACATCTTGAACCGCACGAAAACCGCCACCGATGAATACATGGGCTCCAATTCTACAAAATTGATGCACAAGCACACCACCTCCCAAGGAAGCATATTCTTTAATTTCCACATGGCCACCTAAGGTTGCCATATTAGCCATGATCACATTATCACTAATAGTACAATCATGAGCCACATGGGTAGCTGCCATTAACAGCACATTGTTACCAATTGTTGTCGTACCATGAGCTGCTGTACCACGATTAATAGTTACATTTTCCCTTACTATTACATTACTGCCTATTGTAGTCCTAGTTTGCTCACCTTTGTATTTCAAATCCTGCGGTATTTCACCAATACTGCAATTGTGAAATATTGTACAATTCTCGCCAATGATAGTGCCGGTGCAAATAGTATTGAAATTTCCAACCGATGAATCATCACCAATAGTTACACCAGCTTCTATAACCGTATACGCTCCAATGGTTACTTTATTGCCAAGTTTTGCATCACCACTGACTTGGGCAGTAGGATCAATAGGTGTGGTTATATTAGGCTCCTGCTCTATTTACAATGTTGGCCATTAAATTGGCCTCCGCAACTATTTTTCCAGAAACATATGCTTCACCACGGAGTTTTACAGCGCCTAGGCGAATTTTTATTAGTTGCATTTTTATCTCTACTTGGTCACCGGGTATAATCGGGATTCGAAATTTTGAATCACTTATTGAGGAAAATAACATATTCTTTTGCAATGGATCGGGTACAGTATTTAATACAAGAAATGCACCGGCCTGTGCCATACTCTCCAAAATTAATACGGCCGGCATAACAGGTTGACCCGGGAAATGTCCTACAAAATAAGGCTCATTGATAGTAACATTCTTAATTGCTGTAAGACCTACACCTTCAGTAATCTCCGTGATACGATCAATAAGTATCATTGGATACCGATGGGGGAGGATTTTCATAATATCCTGGATTTCAAATTGCGATCTGGTGTTCACAATCTAAACCCGAATTTCAGTCTAATTGGTCGCTATATTCTTTCCGGATCATTTTCACGAATTCTACATTACTAGCATGCCCACTGCGCGCAGCAGTTACGTGACCTTTTATAGATATGCCTAGTAAGGCTAGATCGCCAATTAAATCCAGGGTTTTATGTCGGACAGGTTCATTGTGAAAACGCAATACTTTACCATTGAGAATACCGTTAGCACCTTGGAATACTTTCTCTTCGATTCCAAATAAATCGCGAAGGTGATCAATCTCACCATCCTCTATTTTTTTATCTACGATTACAACCGCATTCGCCAGACTGCCGCCCTTTATCAATCCCTGTTCTCTTAACTCTTCTACTTCACTCAAAAAACAAAAAGTCCTTGCCGGTGCCACATCACGAGCAAAGTCTTCTTCCATATTATAAATCGCTTCGTATTGTGTCCCCAGTGCAGGTAAAGGATACTCAACAAGAAATGTAACCCTAAAACGATCCGCAGGCACTACGTGGATATCTATCTCTTTATCTGGATCAGAATAAACAACAGGTTTTCTGATCTCCAAGACGTTTCGATCTTCACTTTGTTCGACGAATTTCACAGACTGTAATGCCTCAACGAAATCTTTGGCACTGCCGTCCATAACAGGCGCTTCTTTACCCGTTAATTCAATTAGAACATTGTCAATTCGCAAACCTGATACTGCAGCCAAGGCATGTTCAACTGTATGAATCCTCACACCGTTTTGCCCAATGGTTGTACCACGGGAAATATCTACTACATGTTCAATGTCAGCTCTTATTTCAGGACTACCATTAATGTCCGTTCTTGAAAATTGGATACCATAGTTCTCAGGCGCAGGTTTAAAAGTAATAGTACTCTCAACACCTGTATGCAACCCTACGCCAGTACATGATGCAGGTCCACTAATGGTTCTTTGTTTACGGATTATGTTAGTCATTTTTCGAGCTTTTTTAGCCTCTTCAGTATCCTGACTACCTCTGAATATACAGCTTCTCTCTTATGTTGTTCTCTTATTTCCCGGGCTGGCATTCCTGCGTACACTTTACCTCCCGTTAGTGATTTTGAAACACCTGTTTTTGCCGCTAGTACAGATCGTGCACCAATTTTCACGTGAGGAGCAACACCAACATGGCCTGCAAATATACAAAATTCACCAACCTCTACGCTACCAGCAATTGTTACTGCCGCAGTTAACAAACACCCTTTACCCAAGCGAACATTATGCGCCAAATGCACATGATTATCTAATTTACACTGCTCTTCTATTATAGTATCTCCTATAGTGCCCCGATCAATAGCACAATTAGCCCCAATCTCAACATCATTTCCGATGATCACATTACCATTCTGAGGTATTTTATAATTTATTTCTTGATCTGTGACGAAACCAAAACCATCACTGCCAATAACTGTGCCGCTGTGAATGATGGCATTATCACCGATATTGGTGCCATGGTAAATATGTATATTTGAAAAGATATTACAATTTTTACCAATACTAGTTTTCTGGCCAATTACTGTGTGCGAACCGATATTTGAATTGTCCCCGATTATAACGCCAGTTTCAATAACAGAAAATGCTCCAATGGTTACATTTTTACCAATCTTAGCTTTTGAGTCAACATATGCAGTTTCATTAACACCGCTTGTGTATTGCAGTTCGGGTGTAAACTCACCAAGTATTTTAGCAATCGCTAATTGTGGATTATGGTGAACAATACCAGGTTTATTACCCAGTAAATATGCTTCAGGAACAACTACAGCAGATGCACTAGTAGTTAGCAAGTATTTCTTATATTTTAAATTGCCTAAGAATGTTATAGTGGACTCACGCCCATTTTGAATTTCTGATACACCGGTTATCACCATAGTTGGATCACCAACAATTTTCCCTTTAACAAGATCTGCAAGTTCTGATAATGTTGTCAAACCTGCTAATAATTTTAATTTGCTTCAGGCAGGCTATATTTTCTTAATTCATAAAGAACATCATCGGTCAGATCATACGTAGGGTTACCAAAAAGAAGTGAAACTGATCCATCAATAATAAAATCATATTCTTTAGTGGCTGCTACTTTATCGACTGCGCGTTTCACTTTGCTTAAAATCTCAAATTCCATCTGAGCCTGTTTCTTATACAGTTCACCCTCCGGCCCTACTTTTTTTGCCTGGAATGCCTGAATTGTTTGTTCTCGTACCGCTATCTCCTGCTCTTTTTCGCGACGCCACTCCGGCGAACTCATGAGGCGCTGAGTTTCATACGATTTTTTCATACTGTCTATACTCATAAGCATTGTTTGATATTCAAACTGTACTTTTCGGAATTCCATCTGTAACTGCGATTCAGCATCCTTGAATTCCTCAAATTCAGCCCGAATACGATCTGATTGTACAAAACCAACCTTACTTTGAGAAAAAATATTAGGGGTAGTTACCATTAAAACTGTTAATCCAAATAATAATTTTCGCATTATGTTACCTCTCATATTAACTGTCACTAAAATACATTGCCAAATATGATAGTATAATTCCAGCCTGGTTTTTCACCGGTATTATCAATCACATCAAATCCATAGCCCATATCAAATCCTAAGACACCCATCATAGGCATATAAAATCTTATGCCAATGCCTGCAGATCTTTTCAATGTAAATGCTCCATCTCGCGGAACATCAAATGTTTCCGTCATGTTTACCGTATTCCATACATTTCCCATTTCCGCGAACAACAAACCATAAATTACAGGGTTTTCTGAAATCGGAACACGAAATTCTGTAACCGACCGCAATAAGACATTACCACCCGTAGGCCCTGGACTAATAGAATTATCTGGATATCCTCTAAGCATATTTCCATAAGGCATTCCATTACCACCCATTATAAATTTTTCATCAAAGGGAATTATTGATCTTTGGTTATCTAGATCTTCCAGTGGCTGGATTACACCAATTTTGAAGGAACTCATCAATACAAATTTCCAGAATGTAGGCGAAAACCATTCGAAATTCAATACATGTTTAAAAAAGTCCTCATTGCCACCGAGCATTTTCCCAGAAAGAGTTGATTCCCAGGTAAATTTGGATCCACGCGTTGGAAACTCGTGGTGATCTCGATTGTCCCTTGTTACAACTTGCGTAATGCTATTCCCTAAGGTAGAACTAAATCCTTTAACATATTGATCCAGTTCTTCTTGGGTACCTTCATAAGTCTTTTTCATTGTCCTTAACACCCAATAACCGCGAAAATAATCATCCGGCCATTTGAACCTTCGTCCCCATTGTACTGAACCACCGAGCATTTGCAAGTCAAGGGGAAAATAATAGCTTGTCCCCTGACCGCGAAATGTAGAATAGAATGAAGCTCCTACCCGATTTGGTGTGTCAAATATCATAGGATCCACAAAGCTTATACTAAAACTCTTAAATTGAGAAGTCGGTTGAGAAGAATAAAAATTATACCTAGAACCTATATTATAACTGATCATGAATTGCTGACCCAAGCCTCGAAAATTGGCAAATTCTACTCCAACACCGCCTGATAAACCATATACGCCACTGTAACCAATATTTGCGTTGGCACGATCTGCTGATTTTTCTTCCACTGCAATCTCTAAATCGACTTCATCTTCGTCAACAGGCGCCACATCCGGTACTACATTAGAGAAATAATTCAAACGCAATAAATTTCTTTGGCTGCGGATTAACATTTCTCGGTTGAAAATATCTCCCGGGAATATGCTTAATTCCCTACGGATAACATTCTCATGGGTGTGATCATTGCCCGTGATATAAATATTGCGCACATTTACCTGGTGATTTTCTACTATTGGGAAATGAATATCTAATGAATCTTCACCAACAGGAGTAAATTGTGGATCAACACGGCTGTAGATGTAACCTCGATCCATATACAATCCTTGCATATTATTATAGACTGCTGCGTTAAACTCTTCTTCATTAAAATAATCACCGCGTTTAAGGTTAAGGGCTCTATTTAATGCTTTAGTATTAAATAATGTATTGCCATCCCAGGAAAAATTTCTGTATCGATATCGGGGACCTTCAATTACGCTAATAACTATATCCATACGTTTTTGTTTATCATTAACCGCAGTCGTATCCGATAGTATGGCAAAATCGCGGTAGCCATTATTGCGGTAAAACGTCTCTAAAGCCAGCTTATCTTCATCAAATTTCTTTCCATCAAAGTAAGACCGCCAAAATAAATACCATCTTTGCTGTTTCGTTTCTTTAAGTACGCGACGTAAACGGAAACCAGAATAAGACTCATTACCTTGAAAACGGATTATATTAATCTTTACCTTATCATTTTCTTTGATTGTAAATAGGATGTCTTTCGTGAGCTCCCGTTTTTGTTTATCCTTATCAGATTTTGAATCATCAATTTTACCTTCCGGATCAACCAACGTTGCCTCAACTTCAGCAAGCAGGAAACCATCCTCTGCGTAAAAATCTTTTAGTTTGGTGATGGATTCGACGAGCACGTGAGGTTTTATCCGCTGGCCCCTATACAACTCTAATTCATCCTGAAGCTGTTTATCCTTCAGTTTTTTATTCCCCTTATAGCGGACAGTACCTAGAATTGGTGTTTCCTGAACATGGATTGTTATGAAAAAACCATCGGATGTTTCTTGATCAATTTTAATCTGAACATCCTCAAACAAGCCTAATTGCCAAAGTCGCTTAACTGCTCTTGAAAAATCTGCAACGTTAATCACCTCATTCTGGCGGAGTCCAGCTGTATAGCGAATCATAGTCTCTGAGGCAAGTTTGTTGCCGTCAACTTCCACACCAAGTAATGTTACTTCTTGTTGAGCGCTGATTTGAATCACACTGCTTAGCATTATAAAATATAATATTGCAATTCTGTTAATCATGTTTCATCCAATTGTTCACTAATATGACCAAAACGTCGCTCACGAGCCTGAAAATCTGCTACGGCATCCAATAATTCCTTTTCCCTGAATTCTGGCCAATATATATCCGTTACATAAATTTCAGAGTAAGCAATTTGCCAAAGTAAAAAATTGCTGATTCTTAGTTCGCCGCCCGTGCGAATTAATAAGTCAGGATCTGGTATTTTAGCTGTATCAAGTTCGTTTACAATATTGTCCTCACTAATTTTCTCTGGTTCAATTTCTCCGTTCAAGGCTTTTCTTGCGATTGATTGTACCATTTTTAAAATCTCCTGCCGCCCACCGTAACTTAGCGCAAGGATTAAATTTAATCCTGAATTTTTCTCTGTTATTTTTAAGCCTTCTTCCATTCCCTTTCTTGCATCATCGGGTAAATCACCCATATTACCAATGGTAGTTAAACGCACATTGTTTTTATTCAGATCTTTTATTTCGCGCCTAATAGTCAAAAGTAAAAGCCTCATTAGAGCTTTAACTTCATTTTTTGGTCGACGCCAATTCTCAAAAGAAAAAGTATATAATGATAAATGTTTGACACCAATATCACCACATATTTTCGTTATGGCACGTACTGAAACAATGCCTTCTTTATGACCTGCAATTCGCGGTAAAGAATGCGCTTTCGCCCAACGCCCATTACCATCCATTATAATAGCAATATGCTTCGGTATATTATTCTTATCGATAATACTATCTTCTACATCCTTTATAGACATTGGTTATTCTAAGATCGCACGAAAAAACGCGGGCAAAGTTACCTCCTCAGTAATCCTTTATTCAATAAATTGTCTTTTTATAATTAGTACAGACCTAACGTCCTTTGATTAAGATGGTTCCTCATATAATTCGGCAATATGATGATCAAAAGAAGTGATATTTTTCGGGATCGAATTTATACCGAAGAATTCTCCCTTACACTTGTAACAGGCAATAGTATCTGGAACACGATTATATAAAAACCAATCTACTAAAGCTACAATTGCCAGGCTGATACCATAGGTAATAGGAACTAGTAAAATACCGAAAATTATTATTCCACATCCCAATAATCTGTTAAAGTCCTTTTGCCGGTAAAAATGCGATCCACTACATGCTGGACATTTATTGAATTCATTATAATTATCCCAAGCCAATTGGTCTTCACCATGTTTACAATCAACTACATCTACCAGTGAATGCTTGGTTTCACAAAGCTCACAAAAGAAATAAGGATCTATCAAAGGATTAACCCAAATTGAAATGTATAATTTTTATAAAATAGATCTCCAAAAACAACCGCTACAACTGATACATATAGAAGGCCTGTTGCGCTTTGGGTAGATTGTATTATAATTGTGCGCCAAATAAAACCATTTAACACAAATGGTACTAGTACACCAAAAAATATAGCAATAGATAATAAAAAGCCTTCATATGTCCATAAAAAACTGCCTAATGACTGCACAATTCCATAACTATCCTCTACCTCAAAAATTAAAAGACCATAACAATTCCAAATTGCGCGTATACCTAATAATATCCATAATAATATTACACTGTTGCGGAGTAGGCGAATGGGCAGCTGGACAACATTAAGATACCAGTGACCAAGAATCATTGCAAAAAACACTGCTGCTAAAACAGTATGTCCAATTATGATTATTAAATGATCAATGATATTAATATTGTAGGGAATGAGCGCAACATTCATAATCACCAGGAAGGAAATGCCTAAAATTGATGGAATAGATGTTGCAAAATTATTGATGCGTTTTGAATTCCAGTAAATCGCCGTGACAAAAAGTTGAATAACTATCCATATTACTCCCACAGTCCAATGTGTTTGTCCTGCATCTGAAATATAAAAAAATACAACGCCAATGCTGCCAATTATTGATACCATTCCTTGATTAAACCGATAAAAACCACCGTCAACTAACGTACGTGGTGTGATCCAAAGTAAAAGTGGGTAAACAGCAGCAAACCCCGTAAAAGTAAGTGTCAATATCTCGGCAAGATATGCTGACATTACTTATTCAATGTTTAATTCGCTAATTGGGAAAGAATATTTACCGCAATGTCCCTAAATATTTCAGAAACAGTTGATTGTGGATCACTTAAGATTATAGGCTTGCCTCCGTCCGTAGCAGACATTATATCCATTGATATAGGTATTTTACCAAGCAATGGTACACCAAGCCGTTCACTTTCTTCTGCACCACCACCTGATTTGAATAAATCGACTAGGAAAGAAAAATTTCCTTTTTCATCAGTGGTTACTTCTTTATCTATACCTTGAAAGACCATCCTTAAGTCCTTTTGGGCAATCCCATCCGCAGTTTCTACCGTTCCTTTTAATTGTAATCCAGACATATTCTCTATAACACCAAGAATAGGGGTGTGCACTTTACGAAACATATCGGCACCCTTACGTACATCCGCTAAAGCAATATCCTGGGGTGTAGTAACTATTACTGCACCAGCCATACGGAGTTTTTGGGTAAGGGTCAAATGTATATCACCTGTTCCAGGTGGGAGGTCAAGTATCAGAAAATCTAATTTGCCCCAAGTGACATCATTAAAAAATTGTTCGGTCATGCGACTTACCATTGGTCCTCGCCAAATGACAGGTGTTTCATTTCCACTAATGAATCCAAAACTCATTACTTTCAAACCATATTGATCAAAAGGGATTATCTTACGATCTTGTGTCATTTTTGGACTTTCATTGAATCCAAGTATTATCGGTAATGAAGGGCCATAAATATCACAGTCAAGTAATCCCACAGTAAATTCCTTTTCTTTCAACGCTAAAGCTATATTTGCAGCTACAGTTGATTTACCGACTCCCCCCTTTCCTGATGCTACTGCAATCACATTTTTAATATGATCCAGATTAAATTTCTGTTGAACTGGAGACTGTGGTGATTGCGCCGATGGTCCCTGACTGGGCCCATCATCAATAATCTGAATATCGACCTGTTTAAAATATTGCGATAATTTATTCTCAATTTTATCAACGACTGCCTGCTTTTTCTCATCATTTTTGGTTTTTATTGTCAGTTCAATTGTTACAGTGTCTTGACTAACATCTACATTTTTGACCATACCAAAGGATACAATATCGCGGCTGAAGCCAGGATATTGTATTGACTGCAATAGCGTTAAAACTTCAGATTTCTTCATACTTTATTACCGGGGGGGGAAACGGCTGTTAATATCAACAGCCGCAGGATTAAAGAATTAAAATATAGTTTAACCGGGGTAATCTTGCCCGAACCATTCGTAATTGATTTTTGTGTATTCACTCCATTCCTCAGGGACTTCACTTTCTTCAAATATTGCTTCTACTGGACATTCTGGTTCGCAGGCACCACAATCAATACATTCCTCTGGATCTATGTAAAGTTGTTTTCCCTCGGGGTCAAATCCATCTGCCTTTGCCTCAGCACCAATCCCCGTTTTATCTTCTGGCCCGTGGATACAATCAACGGGGCAAACTTCTACACAGGCTGTGTCACAGGTTCCTACACACGGTTCAGCGATAATATAAGTCATTAGTACTCCCCTAATTATTTAACTAAAGAATAAATTACTATTTAGTTCCAAAGGCTGGAATTTAGAAGCATTTATTCCAATGAAGAAACGGTTTTGGGTAATATATTGCCTAATCTGAACTAAGGTTATAATTTCACAATCTTTTGAGAAAACAATAATGGCAGACTCTTACAAATACGAGCATTACAAAGCAGTTCCAGCGCCAGCAGAAAAAGTTAATATTAAAAAGAAAAAACCAAAATTGATGGCAGTTGTAGATGAAGACAACTGCACGGGCTGTCAGGTGTGTGTACCTTTTTGTCCTGTCGATTGTATTGAAACAGTGGCAGTGGAGAAATATGGTATTCCAATTCCGCCAGTACAAGTGCGTTTTGATGAGTGCATTGGATGTCAAATATGCGCTCGCGTATGTACAAAGCTCACGTGGGATGCTATCCACATGTTACCAACCGCGGAATTCGAAGAGACTTACAATACCACTGTAGCCGACTAAATTTGTCAAAAAGCTCTGGCCCAAGCTATTATCTTGTATTAGATCAGGGCACCTCTTCAACAAAAGTATTTCTGTTCGATGAAAACTTAAATATTCCGTTCAAGGATCATATCAAGCACAAACTTGAACGTCCAGCAGACCATCAGGTGCAATCAGATGCCTTAGAAATCGTCCGTGCGTGTAAAGAACTTACCAAAAAGGCTCTTAACTATACGCAACACGTGGGGGGTGACATATCTTCAGCAGGACTAGCGGTCCAGCGTTCTACATTCCTTTTCTGGGATAAACGCACTAAAAAACCTTTGACAGCAGCTATCAGTTGGCAGGACGATCGCTCGCAGGATATTGTTGCGGGTCTGGCAAATGAATCTGATAAAATATTTAATATTACTGGCATGCCTCTTAGCCCGCACTTTGGAGGTGCAAAATTTTTGCATTTTACTAGAAATGACCCGATTCTGAAGAAATCAGTTCTAACTCAAAAAACGTGTTTCGGACCGCTGAGTACATTTCTTACACACTACCTGACGAACACACTAGGTATCGATTATTCTATTGCTTGTAGAACTCAATTGCTTGATTTGAACAATCTCAAATGGAGTAGCGATCTCTGCAAACTCTTCCATTTTCCAGATAAATCATTACTTCCTCTATACAACAACGTTCAGTCATTTGGTAAAATGAGACTTGATACTATGGCTATTCCATTAAATGTAGTCATTGGCGACCAACAGGCAGCACTTTTGGGCCAGAGCGGTTGGGATTCAGGTAGTGTTGCACTCAACTTTGGTACATCAGGATCAGTCTGTGTCAATACAGGTAAAAATGCGGTTATTATTCCAAATCTATTAAGCAGTGTTCTTACTGCAGACCAAGAAAAGATGATCTTCATGTTGGAGGGCACTATCAATGCGTGTAATTCTCTATTTTACTGGCTGGAAAAAGAATTAAATATTGATCATAAAGACATGGTTTGGCATGAACGGTGCATGGATGAAAGCACAAATGGTATTTTTATCCCAGGTGTTACAGGCATAGCAGCACCGTATTGGAAAAGCGGATTAGGTATGGTAAAAATAGGCCTTGAGAATGCAAAAAAAGATGAAATCATTCGAGCCGCAATGGAATCAATTGGATTTTTGGTACATGATATCATTAAGCAAATGGATCTAAAGGAAGCACTACCTGACATGCTCACAGCAAGCGGCGGATGTGCAAGAGCACCGTTGCTACAATTCATCGCAGATATGCTCATGATCCCTGTGGGACATATTTCTTTGAAAGACCGGACAGCCATCGGTGTATTGCAACTGTTGCACAAGAAAAATACAGGTACCTATTTAGCTGTGGGCATGGATTGCGATAAAATATTTGAGCCTAAAATGAGCAAGGTCACTAGAGAAAAAAAACTAAAGCACTGGCAACATGCATTAGCGCAAGTTGGTATATAGTATTAAGCTATAATATTTTCTGCACAGGCTTATAAAAGTTCCTTAATTGCGTCAATTAATCTGTCCGCGTCTTTTTCATCATTATAGGCATTAAAGGATAAACGTAACAAATTTCTGTCTTTCCATTCAAATATCGGAATTTCAATATTGTAATCTGATAACAGTCTATTTTTAAAAGATATTGTATCATTTACTGGAATTTCAATACTCGCCATTTGCGCCAACCATTCCTCTGTGTTCGGGCAGATAGGTTCTGTTTCAATCATCATATACAAGTGATCCCGTGTTTGTCGGGTGAGGTTTCTACATCTTAATTGTACAGATTCCCAATCATTATCATGCTGAAACTTTATGGCGGCAGGTACGGCCAAAAATGCGCTTGGATCCCGGGTGCCCTGGTATTGATTCTCATTGATGAATTGAATTGGTGATGGATCAACTTCATTCCCCCAGCTCACAATAAGTGGGCTGATGATTTCCTGCAATTCTCTTTTCACATAAAGAAATGTTGATCCTTTTGGTGCACTTAGCCATTTATGGCAAGCACCTGTATAAATATCTGAATCCATTGTTTCAATATTCAAATTGATATGGCCTGGTACATGAGCTCCATCTATAATCGTTATTATTCCTTCTGTCCTTGCTCTTTTACAAATCTCTTGAATGGGAAATATCAAACTTGTTGAACTTGTGATATGACTTAAAAAAATAATCTTTGTTCTTTTTGTTACCCCTTTCCAAAAATTATCAACAAAATCCTGATGTGTTGTCATTGGGACCGGAAGGTTTTTTTGAACAAAGGAATAACCCTTTTCTTTTGAAAACCATTCCCAAGCCCTAATTAATGAACCATATTCATGATCCGAAGACAACACTTCAAATCCAGGATCTAAATTCAAACTGCGAATAACTGTATTAATTGCGGTAGTTGGATTTGGAACAAAAAATAAATCCTCCCCTTTACAGCCAACAAAGGATCCCAGTATGTCCCGAGCCTGCTGAAGATATTTATAAATATCGTGAGCCATAAATTGTACTGGTTGCTCTTCCAATAGGGTCTGCCAGCGTTGGTAATCTTTAAATACGGGTTTTGGGCAAGCTCCAAATGAACCATGATTTAAAAAGGTTATGTCCTTCTTTAAAAGGTATTTGTCTTTCAATAATTAGACACCTAAATGATAAATTTAAACCTCATTTCGTCTTGCGCAGGATATCACCAAACCAGAGTTAATTAGCTAATGCTAATAACCCGAGAATATTCAAAATAAAATAATTAACGAGCACTGCAGCGCCTTCATAATCCTTGGCTATACGCTGTCCAAGAAAAAGTGCTAAAAAATTCAATGCAGCGATCAGCAATCCAATAGTGAGCAACATATTGTTACCATTTACAAGATTCACAAACGATCCGATTAAAGTACAGGACCCTGCAAATATTTCAAGGACAGTAACTACATTTAGTAATAAAGGTACTAATCCACGTAATGGTGAATCAGAAAAATGACTACTCAGCCATTCAAGGTTGCCCTTTCGGTCGATTATTTTATCGAAACCAGATTGCAGCAGAGCAATTGATAGAAATAAACCGATAAGTGATTGCACTATGTTTAAAAGATTTATCTCAATCTGAAATACTTCTATCATTTTTGATACCTCTACTTTATTGCAATTAAATGTGTTAATAGGTTCCTGATATGGTCACTTAGTTCCTGCAATGTTAAGTGTTCATAATCTATGGCTAATACCGGCTCACCAAACCTGACGGTAATTACACCAGGCTGCAATCGCCAGTCTGTCTTTGACTTGGCTCTCCAAGCGTCAATCAATGCCACAGGTACAATTGTTGCTTTTGTATTTTTTGCTAAATGGAAAGGCCCTTTCTTGAATGGTCCCATTTTCCCCGTAATAGTTCGCGTCCCTTCAGGAGCTATTAATAATGAAGTGCCATCCTTGATTACCGATTCAGCCTCGTCAAGACTGTGAATCGCGTCCTTTAATTTTTCACGTTTGATGGGAATGGCTTTATAGCGTCTTAATCCTGCACCATAAACTGGGTATGAATATTGATGTTCTGCGGCGACTCCTGTAAGATAATGACTTGTAGCTGCGGCGATCATAAAATGATCAAACATGGATTCATGGTTAAACATATATATATAAGGTTGTTTCTCTTTCTTGGGGATACTGCCCTCAATACGTAACATTTGTCCTGCAGAAAAAAGGCAAATTCTACAGAACCACTTCATATATGAGTGCGCTTGCTGCAAGGAAATAAAGGTTGTGAGAAAGAAATATCCCCCTACACCTAGCACAAACATGATCATAAAGATCGGCCAAAGAAAAATTGATACTAATGTTTTATACATTCCAGCCATCACTATTGAGTATATTGAAAAGTTTATGATTTGATTTCGGGAATGGGTAATTGTTTACCTCGATAGGTGTAATCCATCTGTATTCCTTGTTCATACTTTTAACAGATTCCTGGGTCTGGCATTGAAAAAGTGTTTGCGTTATTTTGAAGTGCGAATAAGCATGTTTAACATAACCTACTTTCTTTCCTATATTAATATCAATGTCGCATTCTTCTTTGATTTGACGCCTTAATGCTCCAATTGGTGTTTCACTAGACTCAATTTCCCCACCAGGTAATTCCCATAAACCACCAAGTAATGCGTTTTCTGGACGCTTGGTGATGAGAAATTTCTCTCCCTGCCAGATAATACCAGCAACAATCTCTTTATGTGGTGTGACCTTTTTTTTCACCTTTGCAGGATATGACTCTGGAATTGACATTTTTTCAGCCATACATATTTCATCAATTGGACATATACTACAATGGGCATGGTCGACACGACAGATCCTATTCGCTAGATCCATTAACGCCTGATTTATATCGCCCGGTCGTTCTGGATCCATCCATTTGATAAGTGTGTTTCTAATACGTTTTTTATTGCGTTTGGTAATATTTTTTATTCTTAAGACTCTAGCCATAACTCGTTTTACATTTCCATCAATAGCTGGATAGGTCTGTTTTAGGCCTATCGAGAAAACTGCAGCGGCAATATAATCTCCCACTCCTGGTAGCGCTCGAAATTTCAGGTAATCTGAAGGGATCTCTCCATCATAATCATTTGCTGTGATTATACAGGCCTTATGAAAATTTTTACACCTTGAATAATACCCAAGCCCTTCCCATAACTTTAGGAGTTTCTGGTAATCTGCTTTAGCAACGGATCTTATCGATTTATATTTTTCTACCCACTGTAAATAATAAGGAACTACTGTATCAACCCTGGTTTGCTGGAGCATAACCTCTGATAGCCAAATCTTATACAAATCATTAGTTTTTCTCCATGGTAAATCCCTTTTATTTGAATCATACCAATGTAAAAGACTTTTTGAGAAATAGGATTTATTTGTATTATACAATTTACTTACTTCGTAAAAGGTTTTTTGATAAGACCCAGTGAAATGAAGTAAGAATTTCCATCACTTCTTCTCTATCTTCTGGTGATATCGAATTGTAGATCTCATTTCCAAATTGATCAATTTTCTTGTCAATTTCACCTTGCAGTACCTCTCCTTCCTTTGTTATTTCAACCATAACGACCCTACCGTCCGTTTTATCTTTATATTTTGTTGCCCAACCATTACGAATCAACACGTCGATTAGTCTGGTCATAGTGCTATTATCCACACCCATTTGTTTTGAAAGGGAAGACATATCGGTGCCTTCGTCCGAGATTGTTGATAAAAGTAATATCTGTGGAAGGGTTAAATCAGGATTACTTACCTGAAAACGGAACAATGACTGAAGGTCAAGGAGAAAAGCCTTGAGCAATTCGCCAAATTCCATTATTGTATAATACAACTATTTATTTCTGTATCAAACGAAAATGTGAATATCTTAACGCTATATAATATATTAAGTTAATAAATAGGGTTTAAAAAGACGGCAAAGCATACAATTTTTCTGCATGCTCTTTGAATAGTAGTAGAATACTATTATGTACCTCATCAGAAATTTTACCATGCCCCATTAATGCCCTGTGGTCCATGGTTAATTTTCCCATGTAATACCATGATCCTGGGACAAATACTTTATTTCCTTGGTATACTATGATCGGATCCGATCCATTTAATCCTGTTGTTGGGCCTATCATACTAATAGTATTAACAATACCATCATTCTCAAACCACGTAGAATCAGAGCTTGTACTATCCGCCCAATAATCAATTTGTTTACCCATTGCACGGGCGTTAGATCTAAGTATTAAACTCATATCTTTATTAGGTACGTGTTCCCCATTTAGGGAATCAAGGTGCGTATTTGCTGTAGCAAAAGAAAAATAAAAGATATTTTCATTAGCGACGGCTAGTGTATTCAACTGTTTTGCTCCTTCGAGGCTCATATCCCATGAACAAATATTTCTCGTTCCCCATGCGGGATGACTTCGAATGCGAGCAAAATAACGAGACCATGATTCCTCATCATTTCGCTTGAATCCCCATTGTTCCAGGTCGAAGTTGTAAAACCGGTTACCAATAACAGCTGCTAGTCCAATAAAGTCCTGTAAAAAAGGTACGGATTTTGTAACAATATCTGAGAGTGTGGTTCCATTATGTGGAGCTGACATGGTTGTAATTGACCTGATCCAGTTCTGATATCTTTGCCCAAGCAGGTCGCTTGATTCTGGAATTGTTCGAGCAGAATCCATGTATATCTCGGTTTCAAGAAGATACTGTAGTATTCTCGCGGTTTGTCCACCCATACTGTGGCCGATAATATGAATTGGGTGATCCGCATCCCATTCTGGGTATAATCCTGGCCAGTTTTTACCCGCAGGTTTTTGTATGATTCCATATTGCGCTGAATGTCTCTTGCCATAATCTACCTGGCCGCCTTTAATTTGATAATATGCTTCAACAGCGCGATCCCAGTTAGATGATATGGGACCAACGGAAACATTATAGACCTTGTAGCCAAGCGAGTCTAAGTATTCAACATAGCTATGATTTCCACCCCAATAATTGTAACCACCCATTTCTTCTGGTCCCCAGCCTATAAACCCATGGATGAGTACGATAGGATAGTTATTGTTAGCGTCTACACTAGAGAGGGGATTTAATAAGTAAAAAGTTAGAATAAAAATGCTGTAGCGCATTCTTATAATTAATCCTAGCAAAAGAAAATTACTAAATAAAATTACACCCTAATCAGTGTAGTATTTGCCAAACAGAAGCATCATCTCATCGGTACTCAAAAAACCGAAGGAAACGTCATAATCGCGCCAGTTATCATAGGTTGCAATTAATCGAAATCCTTCTCCTGGATTAATTACTAAAGGTGGGTCCAGCTCTAGAATCGGTGGATGTTGGAAATCATAGGATATATATACGAGCTCACCATCACGCTCACCACCAGCAATTTCTATAGCAAACTCTGTATTTAATTCATGGGCATGACTAAAGAGTTCAAACACATATAATGTCTGATCAAAATACTTCTCCTCTACGACAGTTGTCACCTGACCTTTTGGTAAATAGAAGTTATTATCTCCAATTTGTAATATGTGTGCAACGCGTTCAACCTCAGATGGATCAACCATATGAACATTAACATAAACTTCACCAATTATAGTTGTATCTGAATAATTATAATAATGCGGATTATGATCAAAGCCGTGCACATTGGGGTAGTACAGTGCTACGCCAGGAGGAAGGCTATAATCAAGCCTGCGCCACTGGGTCCCTAATCCAAAAACATGGTATTGCATGGAAAGGAATGTACTAAGTATGTAATTTCCATTCTCATCTCTTATCGGACGGACCACTCCCTCCGGTGGTAGAAGTGCAGCTGGTGTGGAATTGGAAAATCCATATAGTATATAATGGTGGCTATTGGGCCGCATCATAAGTTCATAACGGCTGATATAAACTGGACCACTAGTATCTCCAGTTGTCCGCATAAAAAACTCTACTTCGCTATTTGG
>CAJXWT010000016.1 GCA_913062595.1 uncultured Fidelibacterota bacterium | reverse complement strand
CTGGCTGATCTGATTCCCCGATTTTATGATGTAAATCAAGGTGCCATTGAAATTGATGGTCAGGACATTCGGCACGTCACATTAAACTCGCTGCGGAGATTGATGGGTATTGTCACGCAAGAGACGATTCTATTTAATGATACGATCAAGGCGAACATTGCTTATGGCCAAAAAGATGTAGATGATAAACAGGTTATTGCTGCTGCCACGGCGGCTAATGCCTTGGAGTTCATTGAAGAACTTCCGGAAGGTTTGGATACAGTCATTGGTGAAAAGGGTGTCAAACTTTCCGGCGGACAAAGACAGCGTCTAGCTATAGCTCGTGCCATCATGAAAAATCCGCCAATTTTAATACTCGATGAGGCCACGTCCGCACTAGATACAGAATCGGAACGTTTGGTTCAGGAAGCACTGGGAACGCTCATGACCGATCGTACAGTGTTGGTCATTGCCCACCGCTTGTCTACAGTTACAAATGCTGACAAAATTATTGTACTGGAAAAAGGACAAATCAAAGAAATGGGCACTCATGATGAACTCATCCAGAAAAATGGACTTTACAGCAATCTTTATAATGTTCAGTTCAATTAATGTTTTCGGAATGTAATTCTAATCTATAAATGGATATTACGCGCCAATTAAAAACAAATCTCTTTTCAACTACAGTACAATTATTGAAAAATAACGGCATCCCCTTTTGGCTGGACACCAATACATTATTGGCACTCATGGGGAAGAAGATGGAACTACCTTTGCCTCAGGACAGGAATGTTCGGTTGAGTATTCCAGGAGAGTATTTTTCTCGATTATTAGCTTTAGATAAAGAATTAGGAATAGCCTATCGTTTTCAATTTATTCCTGATCGATCCGGACGCAAATGGATAGAAAATGAATATTGTCGCCTTGCTGTATTGAGCCAATGGAAGCATAGACAAAAAGCTTTCAAAATTTTTATCACCCCCAAGTATAATGTGGAGAAAAAATACCGCTGGGTTGATAAGCGCAGTTGCAAAGAAATTGAAGGTAAGTATTACGACAAATTGGATGAAATTCAAATTCATGGGCATGCTTTTCCAGTTCCGCAGTATACTGAAGACTATTTGAGAGTTCGTTTTGGTGAAGACTGGAAAAATCCGCATTTAAAATGGATTGCCAGTATTGATGATAGTACCATTATCAGTAACTTAGTTTTAGAAAAAATTCCCTTTAAAAAAGTGATTGATTTATATCCCCTGGAAAAAATCCAGCTTCAAAAAGGGAATTATCATCGGCGCATGAAAAATATGCTGTTGAAAACAATCGATATTTTAAATGAAAAAAGGTTTAAATACTGGCTGGATGCAGGCACGCTTTTGGGTATTTTACGCGATGGAGATTTAATCCCCTGGGATTATGATGCTGATTTAGGGATACCGGCTGATTCAGCCGATGAAATCATGAAACTGCGATTGGATTTTTTACCAAATTATTTAATTAAAAGAGGGAGAATTCAATCTCCATGGATCCCCGGAGATATGCGTGTAATTAAAGTGAAAACTCCCTGGGAAAAAATAAGACAGATCAATTTTCATGTGGATTTATTTTGCGTATATCCCGTGAAGAATAAATACCGCTGGGTGGACAGCAATGCATTGAAGCATGTGGACAGAAAATATTACGATACATTAAGTACAATCGAGTGGGCGGGACGTACAATTAATATTCCTAATCATGCAGAAGAATATCTTTCTCTGCGTTATGGGAATTGGCAAATTCCGGAGCAAAATTATAACGCTGGACTGCACGACGGTTCCATTGCCGAAAAAGGATTTTGATTAATTACACTAAATCAAGATAATTATGACGGAAAATAAAAAATCAAAAAAAGTATATATAGGTTTGTCTGCAGACCTGATTCACCAAGGTCACTTGAATATTGTTGCGGCAGGCTGCAAGCTTGGCAAAGTGATCATAGGTTTGCTGACGGATGAAGCTATAGCTAGCTATAAGCGCTTACCTCTTATAGCTTTTGAAGAACGAAAACTGATTGTGGAAAATCTGAAAGGTGTAGATCAGGTTATCCCCCAAACAACCTTGGACTATGTTCCAAATTTAAAAAAAATTAAACCAGATTATGTTGTCCATGGGGATGATTGGAAAACCGGGATTCAAAGAGAAGTGCGGCAGCGTGTGATTGATACCCTAGCTGAGTGGGACGGGAAACTTGTAGAACCAAAATATACTGAAGGAATTTCTTCAACAGATTTGATCAATGCAGTTAAAGCACTGGGTATAACACCCGGAAAACGGATGAAAACACTACGGCGGTTGATAGATGCGAAACCTATCGTTCGTATTTTGGAAGCGCATAATGGATTAACGGGCCTGATTGTAGAAAAAACCAGTATTGAAAAAAATGGACAAAAAATTGAATTTGATGGCATTTGGGAAAGCAGTCTCACCGATTCAACAGCTAAAGGAAAGCCCGATACAGAACTTGTTGATTTTTCTTCCCGGTTTTCCACAATTGAAGAAATATTAGAAGTCACAACAAAACCCATTATTGTCGATGGTGATACTGGTGGTAGAATTGAACATTTCAAGTTCAGGGTCAAAACGCTGGAAAGATTAGGCGTTTCGGCTATCATCATTGAAGATAAGATTGGCGATAAACGCAATTCACTTTTTGGAACAACTGTCCCCCAAGAGCAGGATTCATTCGAACATTTTTCCCAAAAGATTCATGAAGGAAAGCGATCCCAAGTTACAGCAGACTTTATGATCATTGCTCGAGTGGAAAGTCTGATTTTGCAAAAAGGAATGGCTGACGCTCTCAAAAGAGCTGCAGCTTATATCGCTGCCGGCGCAGATGGAATTATGATTCACAGTAAGAAAAAGGACGGCAAAGAAATTATCGAGTTCTGTGAAAAATTCCAAAAATTTGAAACAAAAGTGCCTCTTGTTGTAGTGCCTTCAACTTATGCCCACATAACTGAATCAGAATTACAGGATTTAGGTGTAAATGTCATTATCTATGCCAACCATTTATTGCGCTCTGCATACCCGGCAATGGTGGATGCAGCGCAATCCATTTTAGAAAATAGACGCGCCAAAGAAGCAGCAGACAAATACTGCATGTCCATCAAGGATATCATTACCCTGATACCTAAGGACATTTGATGGCTATTAAGCCGACTGACTTCTACGATCAGTTAGCCAGCCATGGTGTCGAATTTTTCACGGGAGTTCCAGATTCCCTATTAAAAGAATTTTGTTTATGTATCGATGATTTTATCCCTAAAGATAAACATATCATTACAGCCAATGAAGGTAATGCTGTCGCTTTGGCGGCCGGTTATTATCTGGCTCAAAAATCACTGCCATTGGTATATATGCAGAATTCCGGTTTGGGGAATGCAGTAAACCCCCTTTTATCGCTCTGTGATCCTGATGTGTATTCTATCCCCATGTTGTTGATGATTGGCTGGCGTGGTGAACCAGGTGTAAAAGATGAACCACAGCATGCAAAGCAGGGTAAAGTTCAATTAAAACTGCTGGAGTCGATGGATATTCCCTATGAAATAATATCAAAAGATGATGATCAGTTTGAAATGAAAATATTAAGTGCCGTTGAAACTGCAAAAAATGAAAACAGGCCTGCTGTTCTGTTAATCAAAAAAGGGACATTTGAAAAATACAGCAAAGAAATCCAAAAATTTGATGACCAGCGTATGAAGCGTGAGGAAGCGTTAGAAATTATTTTAAAGAATCTTGATGACAATGCCATTGTGGTTTCGACTACAGGAAAAACATCCAGGGAAATTTTTGAGATTCGTGAAAAGAGAGGTCAATCACATGAACAGGATTTCCTGACTGTGGGATCTATGGGTCATTGTTCTTCTATTGCTTTGGGAATTGCCTTGGCCAAGCCTCATCGACAAGTGGTTTGTATTGATGGTGATGGAGCTATGTTGATGCATTTGGGCAGCCTAACATCCATCGCGAGTTTGAAACCTAAAAATTTCCGACATATTTTAGTGAATAACGAAGTTCATGAATCTGTGGGTGGACAAGAAACAGCTGCAAAGAATTTAGATTTGTCAGCAATCGTTGAAGCTATGGGATCAAGTAAGACGTTTAAGGCGAAAACACCAACTGAACTAAAAGCAAACATCACAGATTTTATGGAATGTGTTGGTCCGTCATTTCTTGAAGTAAAAATACGACCAGGCTCAAGAGAAGATTTAGGCAGGCCGACCATCAAACCTGTTTATAATAAAGAAAATTTCATGGGATTTCTAGAAAAGTAATTTCCAGATTTTGCAATGTCAAATTATTATAATCCCGTAAAAATTATTAAAACTGAGAATTGGTTGCATGAATTAAATAGAAGTATTGAGGATTTAAAATTTTCTGCACCGATCATAGTTACGTCACCTGGGAATAGAAAACGGTTAAGCCTTGATTCAAAATTTGACCCTGAATCCATTTTTAGTGATGTTGGTAACAATCCAAATTTTGAGGATTGTATAAATGCTGTAGAATTTTGTCAAAAAAATGTATTTGATGGTGTTGTTGCCCTGGGTGGTGGGTCAGCCATGGATCTAGCAAAAGTTATCATAGCACACCTGAGTTTAGAAAAAACGGATATAAATGAATTAATAGAATATAAAGGGAAGTTTCCTCATACAATTCAATCCATATTTCTGCCAACAACACACGGCACAGCAAGTGAAGTCACCATGTGGGGGACTTTGTGGAATATGGAAGAAGAGAAGAAATACTCCATTTCTCATCCAAGCCTGTATCCAAGCGTAGCGATACTAGACGGAAATTTAACGCTGTCTCTTCCTCTGGATATTTCTATCTCAACTGTGATGGATGCTTTAAGCCATAGTTTTGAATCTATATGGAACAAGAAGGCCAATCATACCTCGACTGATTTTGCCATATCAGCTATTTGTTCGATTCTTGAAAATGGCCCCGCTCTGAAGGAAAATCCTGATGATTTGGACACTCGTAATAATCTTTTAAAAGCTGCCACGGTTGCCGGCCTGGCGTTTTCCAATACAACAACAGCAGCAGCTCATTCCATGAGTTATCCACTGACTATCCATTATGGAATGCCCCATGGTGTTGCTTCTTCAATCAGTTTAATACCCTTACTGGAAATAAATGGGAAATTGATCAAGGAACCGCTAGATAGAATTTGTAATAATAATGAATTGACCTATGATGAATTAAAGGAAACCATTAAAGCTATTCCCCAGGGAGTTATTCCCTACACACTGGATGAATGGGGCATCCCAGAAAATCAATTAACTAAATTAGCTGGAGAATCATTTACAAAAGGTCGGATGGATAATAATGTAGTGGATTTAACTACGGATGATGTTCTAGGGATATTGAAAGAATTATATAGTGAGCAATGAACAAGGCTCATCTTAAGTATTTATTTTTTGTAACCAAGCCATATTCGTTTTCAATCCTTGAACCTATTCAGGATGTGATTATTAATTCGAATTGTGGAGATGTAAAATGGTTTGCAGCCAGTTCAGCAACAAAATATTCATGTCCCGATGACCAGTTAAAATCCAATAAAGAAGTTTTAGAATATGATCCTGACGCTGTTCTTGTTCCGGGTAATGTTGTCCCCCATTTCTGGCCAGGATTGAAAGTACAGATTTTTCATGGTTTGGATGAGGAAGTTAAGGGCTTTTACATCATAACTGGTTTTTTTGATCTATACTGTACAACAGGCTCCGTGATGACAAAGAAATTTTCTGCAATGGCAAAACAGAAAAAACATTTTTTAGTTAAGGAAACAGGATGGCCAAAACTCGATCCTATTTTTAAAAATGAGTGGGATTTTGGCAATCAAAAAAATCAATTGATAAAACAGTATAGTTTAAATCCCGAATTACCTATTATACTATATGCGCCTACCTTTCCACCCAAATATACTTCAGCTCCAGATTTACTGGATGCTATTAAAAAATTAAAAAGTGTTAAGTATAATTGGATTATCAAATTTCATTCATTGATGGATGAATCAATTCAAAAAAAATATAAACAATTAGAGAATGAAAATCTTCGTGTAGTTGATAGATTAAATATTTTGCCAATCATGGCTGGCTCTGATATTATGATTACTGACACATCTTCCGTAGCCTATGAATTCTTACCTTTTGACCGTCCCCTGGTCACTTATCAAGCTATTGCACGTAAAAACAAAGGTATCAATATCCAAAACCCAACCGAACTCGTATCAGCCATTGAACGCAGTCTTAACAACCCAAGGGAGTTTTCAGCTTATAGGCAAAGTTGTCTGCAGGATATTCATCCCTATGCTGATGGGAATTCTGCTAATCGTGTGCTGACAGGGATTGGAGAAATTCTTGCTAATGGGTTGCAAAATGATTTAAAACAAAAGCCTCAAAACATTATTCGTAAATATCAGATTCGCAAAATAATCGCGAAGAGTCAGGTTTAAGAAACATGAATAAAACAAAAGTATTGTTCAAAATGTTTTACCTGTATCATAAAGCGGCTTATGATCCGTTAATTGAGCTCTTTGAAAGGGATTCAAAATATGACGTTGCTCTTTCATTAACGCATGAGGCTGAACGGATTATTGGTTTATTTGATAAAGACCAGACAAAGAAATATTTACAGAAATTTGAAAAAGAAGGCCATCGCATTAGTAATGAAAATGAAAATTATGATATTGTGTTTGTACCAGATGTGGTGGCTGAAAAAAAATATGGTGATGCGCTACTATGCCTGATTTGGCATGGAATTACGTTTACCAAAACAGGCATATATCGGGAATTGAAAAAACATACGGATTACAGATATGTTATTTTTGCTGAAGGCGATCAATCTATACAGTCATTGATGGCGTCTGGTAGCATTGGGAATTCTAAAGTTGTTAAAGTGGGTTATCCTAAAATGGATCCGTATTTTACAGCAGGGAATTTTGATAGAGATAAGATTTTACAATCATTAGGTCTTGACCCTAAAAAACCTGTGATATTATTTGCACCAACCTATAAACCAACCTGCATCTATGATTTAAAAGATGCAATTTTTGAAGCGACAACAGAATATAATCTTATCATCAAACTTCATCATTATTCCTGGCTGGGAAAATACGCTTCACACAGACAACATAAAATTTTTGAACAACGCATAAAGCAATATGACCATGCTGTTATCATCCCCAAAGATGATTACAGCATTTTACCATTATTATATATCTCAGATACATTGGTTTCTGAGGCTTCCGGTGCAATTACTGAATTTTTAGCAACAGGAAAGACAGGAATTATTTACAACCTTGACCAGGAAAGTTTAAAGCATTCTGATGGTGAAGTACTTCTGGGCTTTGATAATCGGGAATATTTAAAGGATTCTTTTGTGCATATTAATCGACCAGATGAATTGCAGGCTGGAATAGAGCGGGCATTACACCCAACGGTCGAAATGAAAAATGTACAAAAGGATGATCGGGATAAAATATTCTATAAATTGGATGGCAAAGCATCTACTCGAGTAAAACAAACTGTTGAACAATTGATTACACAAGGATCAAAAGTATAAGTCTTTGATATGGTAAATATTTTCCCTTTTAAAGGCTGGCGGTTCAACACCGATATCGTCAGCGACCTCAGTCAGGTAATCGCACCTCCGTATGATGTAATTAATGATGCTGATCAATCTGCATTATACGAACGATCCCCCTACAATTATGTTCGAATTATTTTAAATCGATCGGCGGGTAACGAGAGATATTCAGAAGCAGAAAAAACATTTTCTGAATGGAAAAAAAATGAAATACTAATACAGGATACTGATCCTTCTGTTTATCTATTGTGCCAATCCTTTCTGCAGGGTGAACAACAAATTGAACGCACAGGATTTATCACCAAACTGAAAATAACAAAATTGGGCGGGCAGGTTTTACCCCATGAACAAACTATATCTAAACATATCAATGATCGGTACAATTTGATGAAAGCGACGAAGGCGAATACCGGTCAGATATTTATGAGTTATCGTGATCAAACACGAACAGTAGAATCCATTATGGGAGCCTATGAAGATGATATTCCGCTTATTGATGTAGTGTTGGATGGAATTCAATATAGACTATGGCGTTTGACAGATGAGGGCGAGATAAATACGATCCAGAATGTGTTAGCGGGTACAAAAGCCATAATAGCGGATGGTCATCATCGCTATAAGACCGCCTATCAGTATGCCCATGATCACCCTGAAATAAATGGAAGTGACCGGGTCATGGTAACATTGGTGAATGCGTATAATGATGGTATGAATGTCCTACCAACACATCGTATAATTCGCGGGAAACCAATCGATGATGACCGGTTTATTAAAAAAATAAAGGGGCGGTTTGATATTGAAAAAAAATCATCAGCAGCGGAACTGTTGAATGAGATGGATCAGCGTCGCTCTTCAGATACAATTAACCTAGGTGTTCTTACACGTGTAGGTAACGCCTATTTATTGAGTTATAAGGGAAAAAAAAATTGGACCCGTGATTTATCAACTGCATCACAGGCATTGGATGTAAATGTCCTGCATCAGTTGATCTTGAAACCGGCGTGTGGAATTGATACAAGGGACCAGAATGATCTTGGGTATCTAGGTTACATCCGGGGGAATGAACCAGCATTGGAAATGATCAAGAATGTTTCCGACTATGATTTTGTATTTTTTGTTAACCCGCCTGATCTTGATCAGATATTTGACGTGGCTGAAACAGGTGAAACGATGCCGCAGAAGTCCACCTATTTTTATCCAAAGGTTTATTCAGGTTTAGTAACGGCCGGTATCGGTGATTGACAAACAATGATGAAGCGCTTACAAAATTGAACATTAAATTAAATTCTAATTGTGTTATTTTCGCAGGGACCGAAATAGTATTTATAAATTTATTTAGACACTGATGGCTAGCTTATATAATACTTTGGAAGAAAAAATTCCTGTCTGGCGTGATGATGTCGAGTCACTGCTTAAGAATAATGGTTCATCTGTTATAAGTGATGTTACCTTAACCCAGGCCTATGGAGGCATGCGTGGTGTAAAAGGACTGGTTTGTGACACATCGTCCGTTTCACCAGATACTGGTTTAATCATCAGAGGCAAACCATTATTAGATATAATTGATATTTTACCAGAACAGGTATTCTTTCTTTTGCTTGCTGATGAAATGCCCGATGAAGATGCTCTAACCAATTTGCAGTCGCAACTCAGTGAGCATGCTGTTGTGCCGGATTATATTTGGACCATACTTAACAGTATGCCTGAAGATTCTCATCCAATGGCCATGTTAAACACTGCCGTTCTAGCGATGGAAAAAGAATCGGTCTTCAGGAAAAATTACGATAAAGGGCTGAGTAAGGAGGATTTTTGGAAACCTATGCTGGAAGATGGACTTAGTCTAATTGCAAAATTACCAGCTATTGGTGCAGGAGTATATAGAATCCGCTTTCAAAAAAGCGGGTTAATCGAACCTGATGGATCACTGGACTGGGGAGCAAATTTTGCCCATATGCTCGGGCTGAATGATCCTGATGGGAATGTAAAAAAACTTATGCGCTTGTATTTGATGCTCCATTGTGACCACGAAGGCGGTAATGCCAGTGCATTTACATCTTTAACCATTGGTTCAACTCTCTCTGATTTATATTATGCTGTATCTGGTGGATTAAACGCATTGGCTGGACCGCTGCATGGATTGGCAAATCAGGAATGTTTGAAATTTGTTCTTGAGATCAGAGATAAGTTTGGCGGGGCTCCTTCCCGCGATGAATTGGAGCAGTTGTGCTGGGATCGGTTAAAAAACGGAAGAGTTATTCCTGGCTATGGTCATGCCGTATTGCGCTGTCCTGATCCGCGATTTACCGCTTTTATGAATTTTGGTAAAGAACATATAGAAAATGACGATGTATTTCATATAGTTGAAACGCTCTTTGATGTAGTCCCGGAGGTATTGAAAAAGCATGGCAAAGCCAAAAATCCATGGCCGAATGTTGACGCAGCCTCTGGCGCATTACTTTATCATTATGGTCTCAGAGAATTCAGTTATTACACTGTTTTATTCAGTATTTCCCGGTCCATGGGAATAATTAGTCAAATCGTTATCAACCGTGCTCTGGGCATCCCCATTATGCGGCCGAAGTCGGTAACAACGAGATGGCTAAAAGACAACTGCTGATTACATAAAGAATAAAAAAACGATTAAAGCGTTACTTTTTTGGGTACTCCTTTTGTTGTGAAAATTTCTATGTTATATTTTCCTTGAATGAAAATCATCCGCACTATACCAGTTTATTTTATCATTACGATCCATCTATTATCAGCAGGAGATTATATTTACCAGGAAATACGTGTATTCCATGCAGATCCCAGTACACTGCAGTCTTTGAATAATTTGGGAATACCGCTTGATCATGTGCGTAAAAATAAAGATGGATCTTTAGATCTCGTGGTAACAATGGAAGAATCTCAAGCTCTCTTGGAAATAGGCATTCCGTTTGATGTGCTGCAGTATGACCTTACGGAATATTTCATAACCAGGTCTATACTAGGCATGGAACGTGACTTTCCCTTAGGGTCTATGCTGGGTAACTATACATTACTACAAGCGGAGGCACAGATGGATACGCTGCGGAATATGTATCCCGGTTTTGTAAGCCAGAAAGATTCAATAGGTGCAAGCATAGAGGGACGAACAATATGGGCCTTCAAGGTATCAGATAATCCAGGCATTGATGAGGATGAGCCGGAAGTATTATATACCGGCCTTACCCATGCCCGAGAGCCATTGAGTATGATGAATTTATTTTATTTTGTTCGCTGGCTTTGTGAGAATTACAGTTCCGATGTAACCGCTGGATTTTTGGTTGACCATAGAGAAATGTGGTTTGTCCCGATCATAAATCCTGATGGTTATGCTTATAATGAAACTATTGCACCTAATGGGGGTGGAATGCATCGGAAAAACCGTCGACCAAATCCAGATGATTCAAATTGTAATGAGGGCACTGACCAGGGGGTAGACCTTAATCGAAATTACGGTTACCATTGGGGTCCAAATTACTCAGGATCATCCGGTAATCCTTGCAGTGGTATATACCGAGGGACTTCAGCTTTTTCAGAACCTGAAACAGAAGCAATCAGTGATTTCATATTATCAAGACAATTCAAGAATGTGCTCCATTACCATTCCTATTCCAATGTTCTTATTCACAGTTGGGGAGATGGCACACTTCCTGATGAGCCAGATCTTTCAACATTGCGCGAGATTGGCGCTGAGATGACACGTGCAAATGGTTATGCAGTTGGAACGGGTATGGAAACAATTGGTTATGGGGTAAATGGTGATGCAGTTGATTGGACTTATGGTTCTGCAGGTTTGCTATCCTATACTCCCGAGGTTGGTTCCTATGCCGATAATTTCTGGCCATCAGAAGATCGGGTGGTGCCCCTTTGTCAGGATCAGGTACATAGTAATAAAGTTTTTGCATTGGTGGCTGGCAGTGATTACATCGTATTTGACAGACTATTAGATAATCAGTCTCCAGAACTAGAAGATATAGTTGCAATATCATTGGTGATTCAAAACCGCGGACTTACAGATTCTGACGGATCAGTATCGATATCTATCAATCCCTTGAATGATATAAGTCTGATTAATAACGAAACAGTGACCATCCAATCACTGCCATCAAGAATGACGGATACTACGACTATATTACTTTCTGTACCTGCAGGCACTATTAATGGCACCAAAGCGGGGTTTGAAATTACACTTCAGGATAGTAGTAGTTTACCACGCTTGGATAGTGTATTAGTTATTTTTGGAACTCCGGAGGTAATATTTCAAGATGGTGGAGAGAATGGTATGACATTTTGGACTGATGATGACAATTGGGGAACAGTTCAAGATGCAGTAGAAGGCATGTACAGCATTACGGATAGTCCAAGTGGCGAGTATATTGGTGATTGGGGTACAAGTATTACGCAATTGATCAATTCACTGAGTTTCATAGGTGTGGCTCATCCTTATGTAACCTTTACATCGAAATGGGACATTGAAGCAAATCATGATTTTGTTCAGTTTCAGGAATCAACTGATGGTATATCTTGGCATTCATTAAGTGGGAATTATACAACTACTGGTAACGGACAGGGTGTGCAAACTAGCGGTGAACCTGGTTATGATGGTTATCAGGATGAATGGGTAAACGAGTTTATTGATCTTCCAGCATATGTCCATGAGCCGGAGGTGAGTGTTAGGTTCATATTGAGATCTGACGGATCTGTAGAAGAAGACGGGTTTTATTTTGATGATTTTACCATAAGCGGATATCAGAGATTTCTCAAGGGTGATCTCTATCAGGATCAAATACTGAATGTTTATGATCTACTGGTATTAATTGAATACGCAATATTTAACAACACAATATCTGCCAATCTTATACCTATTGCAGACATGAATGCAGATGGGTTTGTTAATGCTGATGATATTGGATTGCTAATTGCCTTGATAATGGGTTATTAGTGAGAAGATATTTTATCATTCCATTTTTGGCTGCCTGCATTGCAGCTGCAGCTGATGTGGACTTCCAAAAACTAAATGAAGCTGTGCGTGAGGATGATCAAATCCATGCTTGGATAATGTTTAAGGATAAGGGACCAAATGTTGCCGCAAGAAAACAAAATATAACCTTGCATCCGAAAACGTTAGAACGACGAAAAAAATTATTCTCCGAACCAGTGACCTGGTATGATGTGCCAGTGCACCAGAAATATATTAACCGTATCATATCTGTTGGTGTAGAAGTGCGCCGTGAGTCAAAATGGTTAAATGCATTATCTGTATTTGCTAGTATGGAGCAGATCCAAACAATAGCAGGTATGAATTTTGTTACACGTATTCAACCAGTGGCAAAGCTGCGTAGAGGAAAACATAAAACAATCAATAATATGACACACAACGAACGCCGAAATTCTTCGCTAATGGATTATGGGCTGGCACAGACACAGATTGAAATGATGAACTGTGATCTGGCTCATGATATTGGTTATTTTGGTCAGGGTGTTCGCATTTTAGTTATCGATACTGGATTTGACCTTACACATGAAGCTTTCGATTCATTGCATGTTATCGATCAGTGGGATTTCATAAATGACGATAACAACACGGCCAACGAAACCGATTCGGAAACACATGACAATCAGCATAACCACGGTACATCTGTTCTATCTATCATGGGTGCTTATGTACCCGGAACACTTATTGGTCCTGCCTTTGGTTCGGAATATTTACTAGCGAAGACTGAAATCGTTGCCGAAGAAATTCAGCAGGAAGAAGATAATTATGTAGCTGCGCTGGAATGGGGTGAAGCAAATGGTGCCGATGTAGTCAATTCATCCTTGGGGTATTTAGATTGGTATTCATATTGCGATATGGATGGCAATACTGCTATCACCACCATTGGTGTTGATATTGCCGCAAGTTTGGGATTGGTGTGTGTTACTTCTGCTGGAAATTGGGCCAATGAAGATCCGCCTGAAGATCCCTGTGAATCATTGAGTTATTATATCAGTGCACCAGCTGATGCAGACTCGGTCATTGCTGTAGGTGCCGTAAGCGCGGATAGTTTAATTGTTTATTTTAGCTCTAGAGGACCAAGCTATGATGGGCGCATCAAACCGGAAGTAAGTGCTCTGGGTGTGGGCGTAGCAGCTGCAAACCCATCAGGCGGATATTCAGAATTTTATAGTGGCACATCGGCTTCATCACCTCTTGTTGCCGGCGTAGCCGCTGTTTTGTTAAGCGCAAATCCACAATGGACCAATATGGAAGTAAGGGAAGCATTAATGATGACCGCATCCCAGGCGGATATGCCAAATAATGATTATGGCTATGGTTTAGTAAATATTTGGTCGGCCATATTCTATAATTACAGCGGGTCAACCATTCCCCCGCAACGGCCAGCATCCTTTTCATTAAATACAGTTTATCCAAATCCTTTTAATCCATCAGTTACCCTTTCGATCTCAATGGCAAGGGCATCTCTGGTAACAATAAATATATTTGATATCAATGGCCGGCGAATCACTACGATCTGTAATGAGTTATTGGATATTGGTGATCATCACTTCATTTGGAATGCTACTGCCCAGCCAAGTGGTATTTATATCGTCAGGTCTACCGCAGGGCAAACAGCCTTGAGTCAGAAAATTACCCTAATAAAATAATAAAATCACTTACGGCGGAATTTGCTTGCCTTCCGCTAATAATTCCTCCAAATTTGATCTCGTCGGGTTGTTAATCTCATGAAAATAATTACGTATTTATCGGTATTATTTGGACTATTTGTCTTCGCACCTGTTCGGGCTGAAGATATTGTGTATAACCAATTAATTGACCTTGAAGCTCATAGTGGTAATGGATCCATATTGATAGTTTGGGAAGTGCCAGATCAGATAGAAGTGCAATCGGTGAGATTATACCGTACTCAGGATTCTTTTTTAAATGCCATATTAGTTTTTGAAACTAATACAGCAATAGACCGCTATCTCGATCAAGAAGTTGTTGGAACGAGGCCATATTTTTACAGCGTTGAAATAGAATCCACCGTTGGGGAATTGTTCACCAGTATTGCTGATGCGCCTCCTTTCGCGAAACCTGTGCTTGATTTTGGTCTGCTGCCAACACTGAGTCAATCTGAAGAAATGATAGCTAATTATGATCATAAAACGATAGATCAATTTCATGGTCAAATACTTGGTAATGTATTAATCAGCCTATTGACAACGATGGACAGCAATCAGGTTGATATAATACAGGCCATGCTTTTTCCGATAGATGCTACACCCAGATCTTGGATTTCCTATGCAGGCTTTAATGGTATCAGTGAATTTGAAGGTATTTTCTCTGATGAATCTATCAGGGCTTTACGTATTGAACTTGAGGATGTAATGGCACGGGTTGGATTTTCGGTAAAAAATCAATTTCTTTTAACTTCAGCGGAATGGAAAAATCACGCGATAAAATTTACCGATCGTATAATGCGCCGCCTATTCACAGCACAAGATTTATTGCATCAGGAAACGGAAATTCTCAATGTTTCCCACCCAGTATTGCCTTTAGGATCCTGGGTGAATGCAGAAGGGATCAGTTTTATCAGACTTGGCATTATCGATGCAGAGATGGTCCAAACAATTGTTTTACGGGATGGCCAGAATGAATTTATCCTTGACCAGCAGACATTCGCAGATGCAGAAATTATTGATGTGAAATTAGATGATAGTATGGAAAAAATTGAGTTAGTGATAAATGGTGCCCTGCAGCAGATATTGCCTTTTCCCCAAGAAGCGTACGGTTATGGTCTGACCATCGATAATCAGTTCTTCATGTTGGCAGATTCATTGACTGCTCCTCCGCTTATTGTATCCATACCAGTAGCTCAATTTTGTTTAAATGAAATTGTAAATAGGCCAGAAAGTCAACAGATTGCCGTTGAAGTCCATGGTAATGTTACTGAGACCCATGTATTGGGTTTATTTATTGATGATTATTTAGTTTGGGAATTCACACCGGTACTTAGTTTTGAGCCTGTATTTAATGACTCGGCATTTACGTGGAATACTGATCAGCTATTTATGTGGCTGGATTTGAAAGAGATGGATCAGTTTGGTAATTGGCAATTGATTGATACCAGGGCAATTTTTACAGAGCGGCAAATAACCGAAGGTCGCATACCGGATCACCAACGCTGGAAGACGTATTCATTTTCCACACTTGGTGCACCAAATGATCTAACCCGATCTGGATCAGCTAAGTTGATGATACCGGAAATCTTTGCATTATATCAGAATTATCCCAATCCCTTTAATGCTGAGACCACCATTTCTTTTGATTTACTTCAGCCTGCCGTAGTAAGTCTATATATCAATGATGCTGCTGGCCGTATCATTTATCTCTTTTTTGAAGAAAATCAATTGAGTAAGGGATTGTACAGTTACTCCTGGAATGGAGAAAATTATTCCAGCGGAGTATATTTCATGACAATTCAAGCCCATATTGATGATTATTTTCCGGTTGTTTATAGTCGCAAAATGATTTATTTAAAGTAGGGTGTTAAATTTGAATACAAATCTATATAAATAATTATGACAGAGAACTTCGATGATGAATTAGCCCGCATGGATGAACTGGAAGAAAAGGCGGAGTCCGCTCTTTTCGAAGCTCTTTCGCTTGACGATCCGATCAAAGGATTATCACTAAGACAACATCCAACAGTTCAATCTGGCACTACACTCCAATCAGTTATAGATACATTACGGGATGAAAAAGTTGGCTGTGTCATGGTAGAAAAAGATAACCAGATCATTGGCGTAATGACCGAACGCGATTTTTTGCTCCGTGCTATCGCCAAAGGATTGGATATGACCGCTGAAATTATTGATGATTATATGACCCAAAATCCAGAGACTTTGCATCCAGATGATCCGATATCCTATGCCTTAAATAAAATGCATGTCTTTGGGATCCGACATATCCCTATAACAGATGAAGATGGTACAATCCAGGGTATGATTTCTGTTAAAGACATTATTGCTCATATGGGGAACTATTTTGGCGAAGAAATTCTCAATCTACCGCCAGAACCGGCTCGAAAAGCACTCGACCGTCCCGAGGGCGGGTAATATAATATACCCCATTGAGCCAGGGGTTTAATTATGTCCTCTAACCCTTGACTTTGATTTATTATTTAAACGACTTTACCATATGGTTCGGGTTGCATCTACGCTAGTAATCGTTATTATTTTAAGTGGTTGCGCATCCCATCCACGGGTTGGCTCTCAACGAATGTCAAAAGGAGATATTGAATATGGGTATGCCTTTTCAGTAGAAAATGTTTTCCCTTACTTATGGTATCGTAAAGGGATCAGCAAACGTTCAGATATTGGTGTTCGAGTTGGTTTACCAATTTATGGCAGTGGTCTTGATTATAGCCGGCTACTGTATGAAAAAGAGAATAAATGGGATATACTTAACCTTGCCTGGAGTTTAAACCCAAATTATAATTTTGATTTCACGTATTACAAATTCAGACAGCGCCAGAATAAAAAAACCGGTGAACTTGGAGGTACGGCCTGGACAGGCATAAGATTCATGCACATACCCAAAGGCATAAGTGATAAAACTAGTACACGTATTGGGTTATTAATTGGTGGAAAACCAGGGTCAAAATTGAGTTATGAAGTAGGCTATTTCCACGATTTTTCTAGCATGCCTATTAGTTATTTATTTAAAAGTGATTATGAAACTGTAGAGGGGGATCGTTTTTCAGAATTTCCCCACACTACTAAATTTGGTCTTCCCTCAGAAAATTCGCGCATCACTGGCTTTTCATTGCAAGTGTTTTTCAACCTTGGATATAATCGTGCCGAAAAGAAAGAACTAGAGGACATTGTGCCTGAAACAAAGCAGTAATCTGCTTTTATAAAATTTTACTATTCAAGTTGTGTCGGAATCAGGCCCACTCAATAATCCCAAACCAGCTGGTTCTCTGAAAAAGAACTTAGCAACTCTCTTGCTTCAATCGGCAACAACTGTTTATAATGATGATCCAATCGTTCATCCAGTTGTCTGTATGAATGCTGTAAAGAATATCTTGGGCGATGTACGGGATAGTCCTTCGGAAATACTGTTGACATATGCTGGCAATTATATTGAAGGGTTAAAACAGCGGGAAAAAGACCGGAAAGTTTTGGAGGATATGTCAGAAGAAGGCATTGGGCTGACAATTTTTATTAGCGATCTGGAAGATGCTTGTCAACAAGGTAATGCTGCGCAAGTGCAAGAGGAAGCTGCGCGGGTCTATCTCGTTGCTGATGGGAGTCCAGCCATTTTGGAAAATTTGGCTGAACTGGCGCTGCAAAATGTAGAAGGTTACGGTGGATTTATTTATCATTGTTTGCGGGCCTTTGCGTTTAAACCGGAAAAGGAACGTGTCTGGTCATTTGTACAATGTATTTTGCAAACAATTAAAAAACAACCACTGCCTGAACCTCATAAAGGTGCGGATAATAGGTTCGACGACATGCAACCCGTCTTTCTGAATTGTGAACAGCCAATAGACTGGATTACTGTAGCTGCAGTCTGGAGGTTATGGGAATCAGAATATACGCGCCTGCCAGGTTTCAAAAGAGAAATATCCTATTGGATAAGCAATCAGAATACCACACAAAATGGAAACCCGGATGGATCAAATCCCGATAACATGGTAAAATTCAGGAAAGAAGGCGGCAATTATTTTGTGAAACTGGCTGAAAATATAATTCAATCAAAAAAACAGATTGTGGAAAGACTTGCTGCATTGGAGGCTTTACGTTTTTTCGTAAAAAAGATGCCGATAGATTGTTTACCAATAGTTGCCAAAAAGATTAATTTCCTGATGGATAACAATGAAAGTCGGTAAATATACGCTGTATAGTATTGAAACCAGTCGGTTTCGTTTGGATGGCGGTGCCATGTTTGGCATCATACCAAAAATATTATGGGAAAAAGAAACACCCGCTGATGCGTATAATCGAATTCAGATGGTGACCCGGTCTCTTTTGCTGGTTAGCGATGATCGTAAAATTATCATTGATACAGGAAATGGTGACAAATGGGATGATAAGGCCAGAGCCAGATATAATATTGATCTGGATGACATAAATTTGTCGTTATCCCTGGAAAAATATGGTTTTACACCTGCTGACATTACAGATGTCTTTTGCACACATTTACATTTTGACCATGCCGGTGGTAACACAACCATTGAGGACGGTAAAATTGTACCAACCTTTCCCAACGCTACTTACTGGATTCATCAGGACAATTGGGCTCTGGCCAATTCCCCCAGTGAAAAGGATCGGGGAAGTTACTTGGCGGAGAACTGGGCGGTTCTTGCCGAGAATGGCATGATCGAATGTGTAACGGATAGAGAGGGATTCATTCCTGGAATTGAAATAATGCTGACGTATGGACATACGACTGGTATGATGCATCCCTTGATAAAGGATGGGGACAACACTGTTTTTTATGCAGCGGATATTTTTCCCATGGCCGCCCATGTGCCCTTAACTTGGGTAATGGCCTATGATTTAAACCCGGTGCAAACCATAAAAGAAAAACGATCACTGTTACCAAGAATGGTAGAGGAAAACTGGACGGTATTTTTTGAACATGATCCTTTAAGACAGGCTGGAAGGGTTACCATGGATGAGAAACGTTACCGTTTGAAGGAAGCGGTAATTATCAGTGAATGAAGAAGAGAAAAAAGAGCAATTATTTTTCGATGGACTAAGGGCCTATGAAGAAAGAGACTTTTTCGAAGCACATGAACTTTGGGAAGAACTGTGGTCAGAATATTACCTGGCGGACAGAACCTTTATCCAGGGCCTAATTCAGTTGGCTGTAAGTTTTGTGCATTTAGGAAATGGCAACCTAAATGGAGCCAAAAGTTTACTGAAAAAGTCTGCAGATAAATTTAGCAGTTTTTCTGGTGTTCACCGGGGTATAAATATCGATAATCTGAAACAGCAGATTGTAGAAATAACAAATGAATATGAACAATTAATGACTGTTGATGGATTTGACTGGACCCATATACCCGATCTGAAAATCTTATGAGTAATATTTATCTTTATACCAACGATGTAGAACTTGGCACCAAGCTTACAGATCGATTACTGCAGTTAGATCACTCTACCAAATTTCTTGATTCCCTCGCTGCTCTAGCTGATGAAAATAGTCTAGTGGTAGTCGATTTAGATGACTCGGAAGCTACTCCTGATACAATAAAAGCGCTAAAATTGAAATATCCCGATCTACGCTTAATTGGTTTTATGACCCAAATACAAAAACAACTGCGGGATGATTATCGTCGATCTGGATGTGAAATGGTCTATTTGAGATCTGCGCTTATAAAAAATCCAGAATCAATATTGCTCGAAGATGATCGAAAATAAAGCAGTTAAAAGTGCCCGTGCCGAAGAGGTCGTTCGCTTACTAAAAAAAGAATATCCCGATTCTAAATGCTCGCTTAACTACAGTAATCCCCATGAATTATTGGTAGCAACCATTTTATCTGCCCAATGTACTGATCATCGCGTTAATCAGGTCCTGCCGGAATTATTTAATTCGTACCCTTCCGTTAAGGCGTTCGCCTTTGCCGATCTAAATAAACTTTCCCAAGAAATATACCCTTGCGGGTACCACAACCAAAAAGCAAAAAGTATTCAGGGATCATCTTTGGCGATCATGAATGACCATGGCGGAAAAGTCCCGCAAACAATGGAAGAATTGATAAAGTTACCGGGAGTAGGGAGAAAAACTGCTAACTGTATTTTGGGTGAGTGTTTTGGATACCCCTCTATGGTGATCGACACACACATGATTCGGATTATGAACCTGTTGCAATTCGCAACATCCAAGGACCCGAAGAAGATCGAATTAGAACTGATGGAAGTATTCAATAAGCGGGATTGGGTTAAACTGACCCATATGGTAATTGATCATGGCAGAGCCGTCTGTATTGCCAGGAGACCGCAGTGCGATCAATGTGTATTGCAGGATCTGTGTCCTTCCGTATTACGATAATAGAATACGCTAGATTATAAAAGTGATCGGAAATGTTTTTAATGCCAACACAAGCCAACCTAAATTTGATTAACTAAATAATTTGTAGGATACAAATAAATGAGTAACCCATTTTTAACAAAAGTCTTTCATTTCAATGCCGCCCATCAATATGGGCATGATGATTGGAGTGCAGAAAAAAACTGGGAAGTATTCGGGCCAGATTCGAAAGTTCATGGTCATAACTATACCCTAGAAGTAATGGTAACCGCTGCTGTGAATCCTGAGACGGGGTTTATTGTGGATCTTGGTGAGTTAATGGTTATTGTCCAAAAATATGTAATCGATATACTTGATCACAGTCAGTTTGACAAAGAAGTGGAATGGTTCAAGGATAAGCAGCCGAGTACGGAAAATCTGGTAAAATTTATCTGGGACCAGATAAAACCCCGGCTCACCCATGGTGCACTACACCGCATTCGATTACATGAAACCCCTACTATCTTTACCGACTATTACGGATAAAGAACAACATGGCCGAATTTTGGGAAGCCAGTAATAAAGAGATAGCCAAACGCCGGGAAAGAGTTTTCTTAATTTTGGCCGGTATATTTCTGGGAACGCTGGCAATGTTGAATATCTTGGGTATTTCCCGTTTTATCAATCTGTTCACTATTGGGGAAACGACATATTCTGTGGCAGTAGGCGTCCTGCCTTATCCAGTTACTTTCCTATGCACGGACCTAATCAGTGAATTGTACGGAAAAAAACGGGCGCAGTTTGTGGTATGGGTTGGGGTCATACTTAATTTTTGGGTAGTGTTTATCCTGTGGCTGGGTGGGGTGCTGCCGGGATCTGATGCACCTGAATTCTTTTATATTCGTTCCCTGACTTTTGGAGCGGTGACAGCTTCCATGATCGCATATATTACGGCACAGTTTACGGATGTGTACATGTTTCATTTCTGGAAAAGACTTACCAAAGGTAAACATCTATGGCTCCGGAATAATGGTTCAACGCTGGTCAGTCAAATGGTTGATACCGTAGCCGTTATTTTAATTACACATTATTTTGCTGGTGCATTGCCCGTTGAGGAAGGAAGGCCGATCATACCACAACTATTGACCTTTATAGGTTCTGGCTATGTATTCAAGCTTGTAGTTGCTTTACTGGATACGGGTCCGGTTTATTTAGCGGTCCACTATTTATCAAATTATTTAGAATTGGACCCCATGGAGGGTTATAATGATGTTAATGTAACAAATTAGTAATGGAGAACTGAAATGAACACTGATAATAGCAAAAAAATTATAAAATTGATCGGAAAACTGCTGGAGGAAGTAGGCGAAGATCCAACAAGGGAAGGATTGCTCAAAACACCAGCACGGGTGGCCAAGTCCTGGGTATATTTTTCCCGTGGTTATAATCAAGATCTGGATGATACAGTAAATAACGCTATTTTTCATGAAGCATCCAAAGACATGATCGTTGTTAGAGATGTGGAATTTTTTAGTCTTTGCGAACACCATTTGCTACCCTTTTTCGGCAAGGTACATGTAGGGTATATCCCCAATGGAAAGGTGATCGGGTTATCAAAGATACCGCGGATCATTGATATGTATGCGCGCCGGCTCCAGGTTCAGGAACGTCTCACCCATCAGGTTGCAGATGCAATTCAGGATGTTCTAAAACCCAATGGTGTGGCAGTTGTAATGGAAGGTCGGCATATGTGCATGCAAATGCGTGGTGTGGAAAAACAGAACAGTTTGGCCACTACGTCTACCATGCTGGGCAGGTTTCGTGAATCAGTACGGACTAGGAATGAATTTATGTATTTGATAAACAGACCTAATATTTGAGCAATCTATTGGCAAGGGGAAAAATAACATTCCTATATATGGTATAATGAGTTTTACACGAACACCGGAGCCACCCTATTATGCCGTTATTTTCACCACAATGCGTGTAAATGATCCCAATGATGGTTACGCTGAAATGAGCGAAAGACTGGAAAAAATGGTTTGCGATCAACCTGGTTATATTGGCATGGAATCTGTTAGGGAGAAGGATGGGTTTGGAATTACAGTATGTTATTGGATAGATGAAGCGTCAATAACAAATTGGAAAAACAATCTGGAACATCAGGTTGCGCAAGAGAAGGGTATGGCCGATTGGTATAAAAATTATTTTTTACGTATAGCCAAAGTGGAGCGAGACAATGAAACAATATGATCTGGCAATATTGGGTGGGGGCCCTGGCGGTTACGTGGCTGCGATTCGTGCGGCACAGCTTGGTTTAACGACAGCTATAATTGATCAAGACAAGCTCGGGGGTATTTGCCTGAATTGGGGTTGTATTCCCACGAAAGCATTACTGAAGAATGCGGAGGTGTTGGATACCGTGAAGAATGCGAAAAACTTTGGAATCAACATCCCTTCTTATAAGGTAGATTTTGCAAAAACAATTAGACGTAGCCGACAGATCTCCGAACGGCTCTCCAAGGGGATTGATTTCTTGATGAAGAAAAACAATATTACCCATATAATTGGCAGAGGGTCGTTTATTGCGGAAAATAAAATTGAAGTAAAAAATGGTAGGAAACAGGTTGCGGTGCAGGCGAAACATTTCATTATTGCTACTGGTGGAAGACCAAAGGTTTATCCGGGCATGGATTTTGATGACAACCAGGTGATCAGTTCAAAGGAAGCGATGATCCTTAACCAGCCGCCAGAAGAAATGGTTATTGTGGGTGCGGGAGCTATCGGTGCAGAATTCGCATATTTTTATAACAGTTATGGTACCAAAGTAACGTTGCTGGAAATGATGGATCGAGTTCTACCAATGGAGGATGAAGAAGTTTCCAAGGAATTAAAGGAGAATTTTATAAAAATTGGTATAGCAGTACACACCAGTACAACGGTAGAAAGGATTGAAACTTTAAAGACCAAGGTAAAGGTCCATATTAAGCACGGTAACAAAAAAGAATTAATAGAAGGCAGTGTAGCACTTTTAGCTGTGGGTATTACGGGAAATACTGAAAATCTAGGTCTTGAAAAAATTGGTATCAAGATAAAAAAAGGTGCGGTGTTGATTGATGATTATGGACAAACGACTGTTTCGAATATTTTTGCCATCGGTGATGTCACTGGTCCGCCATGGTTGGCCCATGTAGCTTCTGCCCAGGGACATGTAGCAGCAGAAAAAATTGCAGGTCATCCTACGTTTCCGGTTGATTACAGCAACATACCTGCCTGTACTTATTGTCAGCCGCAAGTGGCTTCACTGGGCTTAACAGAGGCTCAAGCGCGGGATGCAGGACATGATGTAAAGGTTGGGAAATTCAATTTCCGCTCCAGTGGCAAGGCCATGGCTATGGGTTCCATGGCTGGTTTTGTAAAGATCGTTTTTGATGCTAAATATGGCGAATTACTGGGCTGTCATATTATCGGTGCTGAAGCTACAGAACTGATCGCAGAATTAGCCATGGCAAAAGGACTTGAAGCCACTTGGCAGGACCTGGCTAGAACCGTACATGCTCACCCAACGCTATCAGAAGCCATTATGGAAGCGGCCCTGGATGCTTTTGGTAGGGCGATTCATCAATGATCACGGAACCAGATAATATAGCGATGAGAAAAATAGACATCCTGGATCTCGGTGCTAGACCTTATAAAGAAGTCTGGGACCTGCAAAAAGAATTGGTGGAAAAGAGACGGAACGGTCAAATAAACGATACATTGATTCTGGTAGAGCATGAACCGGTTTATACCCTAGGGAAAAGTGCGGATGAAAATCATATTCTGCAGCACACACCTAGGAAGGTGAAAACTTACCGTATTGAACGAGGCGGGGATGTAACCTTTCATGGTCCGGGACAATTGGTTGGGTATCCTATTTTGGATTTGCATAATTATAAAAAAAGTATTAGCGGGTACATGCGCAGTCTGGAGCAACTCATCATTGACACGCTGGCTGAATATGAGATTACAGCAGAGCGGAAAGATGGATTAACGGGTGTTTGGGTTGGTGATGAAAAAATCGCAGCTTTAGGTGTGCGTGTGACTCGGTGGATAACAATGCATGGTTTTGCACTGAATGTAACACCTGACCTAACCTATTACAGCGGCATTATACCATGTGGAATATTTGAATACGGGGTAACCAGTATGACTAGGCTTTTAACTGATGAGGTAACAGTCGATTCAGTCAAGCAGGTGCTTATAGAAAAATTTATGAGCCAGTTTCAGACTGCTGAATCAATGAGTGGATAAAGATGGCCCGCCTGTATGGATTTCAAAAAAAGAACCTGATCCATGTCTATGAGAATATGGTTTTGGCACGCAAGTTGGATGAAAAAATGATGATCCTTTTGCGGCAGGGAAAAGGGTTCTTTCATACGGCCTGTTCTGGTCATGAAGCGGCACAGACAGCTGCCGCACATACGTTAAAACCTGGTAAAGATTGGTTCTATCCTTATTATCGTGATGGTGCGTTTACTACTGGATTGGGTATGACAGCAAAGGATCAACTACTGGCCTTCTTTGCAAAAGCAGATGATCCTTCTTCTGGAGGTCGGCAAATGCCGCATCACTTTGGCAAACGTGAACTGAATATTGTAACACAATCTAGTCCTACTGGAACCCAGTTTTTGCAAGCAGTTGGTTGTGGCATGGCCTGTAAGCTAAATAAGGAAAAAGAAGTGGTATATGTTTCATCGGGAGAAGGGACAACAAGCCAGGGTGATTTTCATGAAGCACTCAATTGGGCCAGCAGGGAAAAATTACCGGTCATATTTCACATTCAGGATAACGAATATGCCATCAGTGTACATATTTCAGAACAAACCTCTGGCGGGTCTGTCTTTTCAATGGTATCCGGCTACCAGAATCTTGGGCGATTCGATGTGGATGGTTCTGATTATTTTGAGACACACCTGGCGTTTAAAAAGGCGGTAGATAGAGCGCGGAAAGGAAAAGGACCTGCAGTTATAGTTTCCCATGTGGATCGATTAAAACCACACTCATCATCGGATGATCATTTAAAATACCGTACGAAAGATGAAATAGAAGAAATGGAAAAAAATGATCCAATTCTGAAATTTAGAGATGAGTGTATTTCCAATAAGGTTATTAAAAAGGAAGAATTTGAAAAGATAGAAATTAAGCTTAAAGACCAAGTGGACCAGGATGCTGATTGGGCGGAAGCGCAAGATCATCCTGAATCATCTACAGTTACTGATCATGTTTACAGTGGCAAACTTCCTGATGGTAGCCAAACAATGAAAACGATCAATGAAAAGATTGTATTTGTTGACGCGATAAATCACGCTCTTGCAGAAGAAATGGAGCGGAATGATAAAATGATTATTTATGGACAGGATATTGCTGATCCTAAAGGGGGAGTATTTACCGCTACAAAAGGATTAACAGATAAATACGGGCATGACCGTGTATTTAACGGTCCTTTAGCCGAATCTTCAATAGTTGGGTCAGCAATCGGTTTAGCAACTGCTGGGTATAAGCCGGTAGTGGAAATACAGTTTGGAGATTATATCTGGACCGCAATGATGCAAATCCGCAATGAATTAGCTACAATACGGTACCGTTCTAACAATGCCTGGTCATGCCCTGCCGTCATCCGCGTTCCCGTTGGTGGTTACATTCATGGGGGTTTATGCCATAGCCAATCAATTGATGGTTATTTTATCCATATGCCCGGGATTTACATTGCTTATCCATCCAACGCGGCAGATGCGAAGGGGCTATTAAAGATGGCCTGTCGGATGGACGATCCAGTGATATTTATGGAGCACAAAGGTATCTATCGCCAGGGTTATGCGGTAAGTCCAGAACCTGATGAAAATTATTTATTGCCATTTGGTGAAGCCAATTTAGTAAAAGAAGGTACAGATATCTCTATAATCACTTGGGGTGCAATGGTTCAGCAATCCATTGATGCAGTAAATTCCCTTTCCCTTGATGATGGTGTTGTAGAGATAATTGATTTACGTACATTGAATCCACTGGATTTTTCAACGATAAACAAATCTATTCAAAAGACGGGTAAAGCCCTGGTAGTGTACGAAGATAATCTAACCAATGGGCCTGGAGCTGAAATATCTGCGTTGATCAGCGATCGTTGTTTTGAAATGCTGGATGGTCCCATTCGCAGAGTTGCATCTAAAGACAGTCCGGTGCCCTATAACATGTATCTGGAAGCGGGTGTGTTACCACAGGTAAGTGATATTGAAGAAGCATTAATCGAACTATTGGAGTATTGATGTTAGTAGATATTATAATGCCCAAAATGGGAGAATCCATCACGGAGGGAACGATAATTGAGTGGCGTAAGAAAATTGGTGATAATGTGGAAAAAGACGAGATATTCCTGGAGATCGGAACTGACAAGGTCGACTCCGAAATCCCAGCATCGGTGTCCGGTACCTTGGTTGAAATACTGGCCGAACCAAACGATGTGGTTGATGTGGGTAAAGTGATCGGCAGAATAAATACCGATACAGAAGCTGCAATAGAGACAACAGTTCAAGATCAACCCGAACCTATTGTATCAAAGGAAGCTGAAGCACCCCAAATGGAAAAGCCGATACGAAAAACCACTGTAAAAAAGTTGGCTGGTAAAAGAAAGTCATTTTTCACGCCAGTGGTTATGAAAATAGCCCAGGAGAAGAACGTACATTTGGCCGAACTGGATACGGTTCAAGGCACAGGTAGGGGTGGTCGTGTTACCAAAAAAGATTTACTGGCTTATCTGGATGATCGCAGTGAGCCCGTGCCGTCATCTAAACTAAGCATGTCCGATAATATTGAAGAGATGGAATACATGCGCAAGAAGATAGCAGACCATATGCGTTCCAGTCTAGATACTGCTGCTCATGTTCATGTGATGACTGAAGTCGATATGACAACGATTGTAGATTATGTAACGGCGAAAGAAGAATCGTTTTCCAGTAGAGAAGGTTTTAGCCTGACCTATACTCCATTTATTGTAACTGCTGCGGTAAAAGCAATTCAGCGATTCCCATTGATGAATTGTTCGCTAGAGGGCGGTAATATTGTGCACAAGAAAAATATAAATATTGGTATGGCTGTTTCAATAGAGAATGGGTTGATGGTACCGGTGATTGAAAAATGCGAAGAGGCTAATTTTCTTGGTTTATGCCGCCGTGTCCGGGATATAACGGTAAGAACACGGGATAAAAAGCTAAGTCCTGATGAGTTGCAGGGATCCACATTCTCCATTTCAAATTTCGGTGTATTTAACGTAACCATGGGTACGCCTATTATCAATCAGCCAAATGTGGGTATCCTTGGTGTGGGCGCAATAAAAAAACGACCGGTTGTTATCGAAACAGAAGCCGGGGACACGATCGGTATCCGTAGCATGATGATACTCACCCTGGGTTTTGATCATCGACTCATTGATGGTGCCGGCGGCAGTCAGTTCATCGATGCAGTACGAGATGAGCTGGAAACCATGGATCTAGAACGGCTCTTTTAATGGCAATTGACCATGTATTAAAACTGTATGCGGAAACGATCCGATCACCCTATCTGCATTATGGTTACTGGGACGAACCGGAAAAAGTCAATGCGGATTCATTATCCATTGATGATATAGCTGATGCCCAGGGGCGCTATATCGAACATTTAACCTCCTTCATACCGGAGGATGTGCGATCTATTCTGGATGTGGGCTGTGGCGTGGGCGGAAACACAGCGTATTTACAGGAGCGTGGCTTTGATATAGATGTACTATCCCCTGATTCTTATCAGGAAGAAGTGATCAAGGAAAAATTCAACGGCGCTTTGCAATTCTTCAAATCAAAATTTGAGAATTTTGAAACTGATCGCACCTATGACCTCATCCTGGAGAGTGAAAGCGCTTGTTATATCAAGATTGAACCGGGATTTACCTCAGCACGGCGTGCATTACGGACTAGTGGGTATTTACTGGTGGCCGATTATTTTGTTTGTTATCGTGATGAAAGAGGCAGTCCCCATTTAAAATCATCCCACCCGATGAAAGCGTATCTGGAGGGTGCTGAAGCAGCAGGTTTCAAATTATTGAAAGAATATGATCAAACTGAGAATACCATGCCTACGCTGGATGCGGCCCATCATTTCATCGAGCGATTTATCCTGCCTACAGCGGAATATGCCCAGGTATCATTGCAGCGTAAAAATCCGCTCACATACCGATTAATGAAATCATTATTTGGGAAGAACATATCCAGTAAAATGGATCAACTGGATTTAGTGAAGAGTGAAGAGTTTAGAAAATACCGTAAATACATGATCTATTTATTTCAGAAGGTATAACCGAAGTGACAACAGCATTAAAGAATCCCTATAAACCAAAGATCCGGCTGCAGATGGGTGCGGGGTACCGATTTGTTGATCAGGTCGTCAAAACAAATAATCTGCATACAGTTTGTGAAGAAGCCCGCTGCCCCAATATCTATGAATGCTGGGATCGACGCACGGCGACGATCATGATCCTGGGAGATGTGTGTACTAGGGCTTGCGGATTCTGTTCTGTGAAAACCGGGAAGCCGACTTGGGATGATCCGTTGGAACCGGTACGAACTGCCCTGGCTGTGAAGAAAATGGATTTGCGCCATGTGGTGATCACGTCAGTGGATCGAGACGACATCAAAAACGACTATGGTGCGGAAATCTGGGCGGATACGATTCGCCAGGTTCGCCATCATGTTCCTGATTGTACAGTGGAAGTATTAACACCAGATTTCAAAGGATATAAGCCAGCACTATTAAAAGTTTTTGCAGCAGAACCTAAGATTTTTAGCCATAATGTAGAATGTGTAGAAAGGATTAGTAAACAGGTTCGCAGTCAGGCCATTTGGAAGCGCAGCCTGGATGTACTGAAGTTTTCAGTAAAACATGGATTACATACAAAGACCGGGATGATGGTCGGTCTGGGTGAAACGACTACAGAAGTAATGGAAACTATGAAACAAGTAGTTGATACAGGTGTTTCAATATTTACAATTGGGCAATATCTACAGCCGACTGGTGATCACCTTCCTGTAGAGAGATATGTTTCCGATCAGGAATTTGAAGAATATAAATGCATCGGTTTGGAATTAGGGTTTTTAGTAGTGGAATCGGGAGCTCTGGTACGGAGTTCATACCATGCTGACGAACAGGCCCGACTGGTAAAGGCCGCTGTGTAACTGTACAGATGAATAGCAGGAATACTGTTGTTATCATGACTCTCGTTGCCGGTGTTATCCTAGTGCAATTGGTGTCGCGCGGCCAGCCTGAAACTGGTACCGCAGGAGAAACAAAGATCAAAATGAAAAATGAGGTAAACTCAAATAGTACCAGAATCGGAAATTTATCGGCCAATGTACCAGATACTTGGACAGGTATTAGGCCATCCAGTTCCATGCGCTTAATGGAATTTCGCCTAGGTGTAGCGGCAGATGATGCCACCTTGGCAATATTTAAAAATATTGGGGGAACAATAGACAATAACCTGGAAAGGTGGTCCGGTCAATTCGGTTATTCATTATCAGATTCTGAAGTAAACATACGGGCCGAGAATATCAATGGAATGCAGGTCAGTATTATAAGTATACTGGGGACCTATACAAATACGATGGCTTTTTCCGATGCTACCCAACCGAAACCAAATTACCGTCTTTTGGGTGCTATCGCGGATACGCCAGATGGTTTGTATTATTTCAAATTGACGGGACCGAATACCGTGATCACAGGTAGATTAGAGGAGTTTACGCTTTTCATACAATCATTGCGGTATGATAAAATTGGTTAACAATCTTGAAAAGAACGTATTTATGGCAAATAATCTGGGAAAAAACTTGAAAAACATGACAAATATACATATTAATATGTATGGTATGTTATTTGCCTTGAATAGGTGAAAATTAATTGAGGAATTATTATGGCTGAAAGATTTGACAAAGATTTAGAATCAACACCGCCTGCCGATGACCATGATTATCCGGTAATGCCGTTACGCAATACGGTACTTTTTCCGCAACAGGTTATTCCGATCTATATCGGTCGGGAAAAATCTCTGAAACTTATTGAAGATCTGGGTCCAGGTGATAAACACATTGTGGTTGTCGCCCAGGAAGATGGATCCATTGAAGATCCCAAACCGGAAGACCTCTATGCCTATGGCACACTTGGTGTTGTGCTGAAAGTTTTTGATATGCCAGACAATAGCAAATCAGCTATTGTCCAGGGCATAGAACGGGTCAAGCTGCTCAGTTTCGGAGATGCCGAACCTTACTATAGGGCAGTTGTTGAACGGATCAAGGATAATCCAGTCGGCGATGACCTGGAACTGGACGCACTAGCCAAGAATCTCAGGGATACCTTCACGGAACTTATCCAGGTAGCGCCAAATCTAACCGAGGAACATTCCGGGATGCTTTCCAATATCCAGAAGCCCTCCCGTTTGGCGGATCGTGCTGTTTCTCTTCTCACCGTGTCAAACCAGGAAAAACAAGAGGTCCTGGAAGAACTGGAAGTAAAAAAGCGGGTGGAAAAAACCATTACATTGCTGACCAGAGAGATACAGCGAATTAAACTTGGTGAGGAGATACAAACTGAGGTACATGACGAGATTTCCAAGACACAGCGGGAATATTACCTGCGGGAACAAATGAAAGCCATTAAGAGAGAACTGGGCGAGGATGAAGAAACAGTAGAAATGAAGGAACTGGAAGATCGGATTAAAGCAGCTGGTTTACCTGAAGAAGCAGAAAAGGTAGCCATGAAGGAACTGGACCGTCTGACCCGGATCCCGACACAATCTCCCGAATATTCTGTGTCAAGAACCTATATCGAATGGCTGGCCGACTTACCTTGGAGTAAATCAAGCGATGATCAGATCAATGTTAAAAAAGCGGAAAAGATCCTGGATGAGGATCACTATGGATTGGAAAAGGTCAAGGAACGTATCTTGGAATATTTGGCTGTCCGGAACTTGAAGCAGGCACGTAACCCCGATGGTGTCGTGCGTGGTCCCATTTTGTGTTTTTCGGGGCCTCCAGGTGTGGGAAAAACATCTTTAGGTAAATCAATCGCCAGAGCTATCGGTCGCGAGTTTGTACGTATGTCCCTTGGCGGCGTCCGGGATGAAGCAGAGATTCGCGGGCACCGCAGGACCTATATCGGTGCCTTGCCCGGCAGGATCATTCAATCAATGAAAAAGGCCGGGACCAATAACCCTGTTTTTATGCTTGATGAGATTGATAAGCTGGGGTCAGATTTTCGTGGTGACCCATCATCAGCTATGCTGGAAGTTCTTGATCCGGAACAGAATGATTCCTTCAGCGATCATTACCTGGAAGTAAATTTCGACCTGAGTAAAGTGATGTTCATTACAACGGCAAATTACCAGGATGCCATACCACCGGCATTGCGGGACCGGATGGAGATTCTTGATTTCAGCGGTTATATCGAAGATGAAAAGATCAAGATCGCCCAGCGTCATTTAATTCCAAAACAAATTGAGGAAAACGGTTTAACCAAAAAGGAAGTATCGTTAGATAAGGCGGCAATTAGTGAACTGGTCCGTTCGTACACAAGGGAGTCAGGTGTACGTAACCTGGAACGGGAGATCGCAAATGTGCTGCGCAAGATAGCACGTGACATGATAGAGAAAACTTTTAAAAAAATACGCGTGACCAAGGCAAAGGTCCTGGAATATCTAGGCGCACCTCGCTTTTATTCGGAATTGGCGGAGCGCACTACAAAACCGGGTGTTGTTATAGGGTTAGCCTGGACGGCAGCCGGCGGTGACATTCTCTTTGTAGAATCATCGAAGATGAAGGGCAAGGGTATTCTGACCTTAACGGGCCAGTTAGGAGATGTAATGAAGGAATCAGCAACGGCGGCGCTGACATACGTCCGTTCCCATACTGATATACTGGGCATAGCGGAAGATTTCCATGAAAAGACTGATGTGCATGTGCACGTGCCCGCTGGCGCAATACCAAAGGACGGACCATCTGCCGGTGTAAGCATGTTTACGTCTCTTGTATCATTACTAACCAGTAAACCGGTAAAGGATAAGCTAGCCATGACTGGAGAGATTACGCTGCGCGGAAATGTGCTTCCTATTGGTGGAGTCAAGGAAAAGGTAACCGCGGCGCACCGGTCAGGCATCAGGTATATTATTCTTCCTGACCATAATAAAAAAGATCTGGAAGAGATACCTGCGCATATTAAAAAGGACCTGAATTTTTATTTTGCCAAAGAGATCATGGACGTGATCGATGTGGCCATACCAAGCCTGAACGGCAGAAAGCAAAAACCTGCGCCAAGAAAAACCAACTCAAAACTAAAAAAAGTTTCTTAATTTCGCGCGTTTATCGGGCGCTTAGCTCAGTTGGTCAGAGCGCCGCCCTTACAAGGCGGAAGTCATAAGTTCGAGTCTTATAGCGCCCACGCCTCGGAAGCCCTCGATTTATATCGGGGGCTTTCTCTTTAAAGTAACCAATCATTTAGTCAGCCTTAGTCGTAGCGGTTAGTCAAATATATATCAATAAGGGGAACGCCAGTAAGGGGAACGCATACACCAAGGCGGTACTCATATATATACAGGTGTGTGTGTCTTAAAATTTTCCAAATTAAGAAACGTCACATGACTTTGGAAAACGTCATTAGCGGATGTGGCTGATGCACA
>CAJXWT010000015.1 GCA_913062595.1 uncultured Fidelibacterota bacterium | reverse complement strand
CCCAATCTCTAATTCAAATTCCACTGTATCTAATTCAGCAATATTTCCCGGAAATTCATTGGTGTAATATGCACCATCCACATAGACTTTTACTTCCGGTTCTGCTGTGTTCAGCCCATCATTTACAACTTGTCCCAATAAAGTTGTTGTGGCTATGTTTGTGATCACGGAGGGAGATAATGTGAGATTAAAAATTGCAAAATCAATGGTATCTGGTAAAACTGAATTCACCGATCCCGGTGTTCCCAGGGAATCCAAACTTTGTGCCCAATTCGATGGATTGTTTCCCAAGTGATACCGCAAACGTTCCAATGTAAATCCATCTTGAACCCAGTCTTCCCAGCCTAATATTTCCATGATCTGTCCCGTGGAATCCTGAAGAAAAAGAGAATCGGATGCAGAGAGTCCGTTTCCAATACTGGAATCATCTACCTTGATCAAAACCGTATTCTCCGGGATAATCGAATTGTAAATCCCTGTTTCAAAAGAGTAATCGCCTTCCATGATCAACCCGTAAGATAAGGGTGGAATTTTGAGCCCAAAGCCACTATCAATAAGCGCATCTGTGCTGGAACGATCCCGAATGGTCCATCCATCCATGTTTAGAGAATCTGTCTCGGAGGGATTAAAGATCTCTACAAATTCGTTGGGAGAATCTGTTCCATCGAGATCATACATGATCTCCGTGATTAAAATTTGTTGAGAAAGGGCAATAGATTGGGAAAAAACTATGATCGAAAATAAGAGAATTAGCGATACAATAAATCGCTGGTTCATTCTGTCTTTATATAAAACACCTTTTTTATTTATAGTGCAGATCGATCGCAATTTTAATCTCACCCTTTTCAATGGTAATAATTGGATCGTGAGTGGTCACATCAAACTTTTCTTTTCCCTCTGTGGTTTTGAGGGTAAATGAATCATTTATTAACATGGGCCCGGGGAAAACCAAATCGGGTTGATAAATATCACTGATATCTAATTCTCCCAGGATCGCCCCATTTCTTTCCATCCTGATCACCGGATTTGTAATGATCAGTTGAACCCTATTTTTTCGGGAATTAAACTGGATGTCAATTCTCCGTTTGATATCCTTTCTAATATTAAGCTGCCCAAGGGTGAAATCTGCATTTGCTAAAAACAGTGCATTCCCGTCATCAAATTTGACTCTGGGATTTTGAATGGTCCATATTGTTTGTACCCCATCTTCCTCTGAAACATCCTTGAATTCACCTACGAGAGCCAGGTAATCATTCACGACTATCTCCGAGATGGAAACTGAAACTTCACCTGCCAATAAGAATGGCGCAGAAAGAAATAAAGTAAAAATGATTTTTTTCATTATAAAGACCTCGATTCATCTAATAATTTTTGAATTCTGATTTTTATATCCTGCCTTGTTTCCCGAAAATTATCCAATTGTGAACGATCCAAATTCCAGCCGCGAAAGGGGTCATCTATGCTCCAGTGGATCCGCTGAACATCACCGGGGAAAATGGGACACAATTTATTGGCGTGATCACAAACAGTGATCACTACGTCGATACCTTCATTTAAATAATCATCAATGGCATCGGAGGCGTGATGGGAAATATCAATGCCCCATTCTTCCATGACCGCAATGGCGTTGGGATGGACGTGACTTGGATGGCTGCCAGCACTGAAAACTTCAAAGCGGTCACCCGCCATATCCTGGAGCAATCCTTCTGCGATTTGGGAGCGGCAACTGTTCCCGGTGCAGACAAAAAGAACTTTTTGTTTTTTATCCATGGGTTAAAATGGGGAAAAAATTCCATCATCTGCAATAATTCATTCAGTTAAATTGGCCATGATTTTTTTGTATTTTCAATCATGGCAAAACTGAAAAAAACAGCCTATCCTTTTATAGGACTTGCGGGAAATATTGGCGTTGGAAAAACCACCTTCACCACACAAATGGCAGAACGAAACGGATGGAAACCCTTTTACGAATCAGTTTCTGATAATCCTTATTTAAGTGATTTTTATGGCGACATGAAACGATGGAGTTTTAACCTTCAGATCTATTTTCTCCACAAACGGTTTGAATCCCATTTAAATATGTCCAGGTCCAATGGCGGCGTGATACAGGACAGAACGATCTATGAGGATGTGGAAATCTTCGCCAGGAATCTTCATGAAATGGGAAATTTGTCAGATCGGGACTGGGATAATTATTTAGGATTGTTTGTAACCATGACATCTTTTTTGAAAAAGCCTAACCTTATTGTTTATCTCCGGGCATCCACGGATACTTTGCTAAGCCGGATTCATTCCCGGGGCAGGGATTATGAACAATCCATTGATCCGGAATATCTCCACAGCCTGAATATTGCCTATGATAAATGGATTAATTCTGTAGCGGATTGCCCTGTTTTAACCATTGAAACAGATGGGTTTAACATTTTTGAAAACGCTGAACAATTATTGGTAATTGAAAAGAGGATTCTCGAAAGAATTTAGCCTTATAATTCAGTAAATTTGCTGATGTCTGAGTCGCTACAAAAGATCAATTCCCCCTTATTTACCAATCCACTGGAAGCTTTTCCAGGTCTTTCAATTGATGACTTGAATAAATATCTTCCTGCCATTCGAACGGTAGAAGATATGTCCATGACAATCGATTGTATGGAAGAAGGCATGTTTCTTGCGAAATGTTTGGATGGGTTAAAACAAATTCCGGATAAATCCATGGATCTGATCATAGCTGATCCGCCGGATGATCCCTGGAATTCTACCGAAGAAATTGGTCAACGAAAAACGCTGCAGGAATACTACCAGTGGAACAATAATTGGTTAGCGGAGACTTATCGCGTGTTGAAAAATACCGGTGCGATTTATTTATTTTCACCATGGCAATATTCCGGGATGTATCATGGATTGTTGAGTAATACATTCAAGGTCCAATCCCGGATCACATGGCTAAAAAGATCCAATGAATCCATTGGCAAAAACCAAACTTGGAAAAATGATACATCTGATATTTGGTTTGCAACAAAAACAGATGATTTTCTGTTCAATCAACGGGCTGTGGGAATCAAATCAGAAGTACCGGTTTTGGATCAGAAAATCGTCCAATCGAATCTTTGGTTGGATATTCCGGGAATTGCAGAAGAAAATGGGCGCTATCCGCAAAAATTATTTTCACGAATCCTTGAATCCAGTAGTTTCAAATTGAATTGGGTGCTGGACCCTTTCATGCGAACTGGTGATGTTGGCCTAGCATCAAAACGGGGCGGCCGGCGGTTTATCGGATTTGAAACAAACAGGGATCACCTTCTGTTAGCCATGAAAAGAATTGACAGGAATTAAAATGAATTTTATTGAAAAAATTAAAACGGAAATGTATAGTGCCATGAAATCCGGCGAAAAGGATAGGACCGCTACGCTTCGGACCTTGCTTGCAAAATTGAAAGACAAACAGATCAATCAGAGAAAAGAGCTCACCGAGAAGGACGGATTGGCTGTGATCAAGACCCTGGTAAAGCAGCGCAAGGAATCTGCTGAAATGTATGAGCAGGCCCATAGGCCAGAATTAGCAGAAAAAGAGAAAAAGGAATTGTCTGTCCTGGAATCGTATCTCCCTCAAATGATGTCGGCAGACGAAATCCGAGCGATGGTCGCATCCGTGGTTGAAGAAACGGGTGCAACAGGTCTGGGCGACATTGGGAAAGTGATGCCTTTGGTCATGCAGCGCGGTGACGGGTCCATCGATGGCAAAGCTGCCAATGTGATCTTGAGGGAATTGTTGGGATAAATGTCCTGGTTTTTGGATGGCTTGGCACTATTATTTATTGTATTGCTGGGCGTCGTTGGATTTAGGCGAGGGTTCATTGAAGAATTGGGCAGGTTGATCGGGCTCATCTTTGCGATCCTGATCTCTGTTTCGAACAGCGCAAAATTTTCCGTGAAATTAAATGATATGTTGCCAACCGACGAATGGATGAGCATGTTCCTTTCTTTTTCCCTGTTATTTGCGGTGACTTTGATGGGAGCAAGGATCCTGACAAAATTAGTTCAAATTGCACTCCTGTCGAAAAGCAATCAATGGATGAACCGATCATTCGGTTTTGTATTTGGCTCAATCAAAGGATTTTTTATTATGATGGTATTTGTCTGGTTCATGGCCATTTTGCCGTTGCAGAAATGGTCAGATATCATTACAGCCAATTCAAAATTCGCTCAAAAAAGCAATCAGATTAGAATCATAATGGTTGAATTTTTTAACTGGGAAGATCCCATCGCTTTGAGTGAATCTTATTTGAAACAATTAACGCAACCCTGATGGCAAAAATTCCACAAGATATTGTAGACAGAGTCCGGGACACGGCAGACATTGTGGATGTGGTGTCTCAATATGTTGACTTGAAGCATCGTGGCGCCAACTATTTCGGGTTATGTCCGTTTCATGGTGAAAAAACACCTTCGTTCAGTGTGGCACCTGCAAAACAGATCTATCATTGTTTCGGGTGCAGTACTGGTGGGAATGTTTTTTCATTTTTGATGGAATATCAAAAAGTCTCATTTCCGGAAGCAGTGAAAACCCTGGCAGATCGATATAATATTCCAATCCAGTATGAAGAAGGAGAGGGCGGCTCCGAATTATTTTCTTCTTTATATGAACTCCATAATATTGCTATAAAACTTTTCCAGGATAATTTATTCTCTCAGCGTGGAGAAAGCGCTTTGGCTTATTTGACAGATCGGGGACTTACGGAAGATATTTTGAAGCAGTTCAAGGTTGGGTTTGCCATGGACAGTTGGGACCAATTGGTGAAACAGTGCACCGGTAAAGGGTTCACAAAATCCCATATTAATCAATCCGGATTATTCACGCAATCAGAAAAAGGTACGTTCGACCGCTTTCGATCCAGGGTCATGTTTCCTATTTTTCATCCATCGGGAAAACCCATCGCATTTGGAGGCAGGATCTTTGGTGTTGAAGATCCTGCAAAATATTTGAATTCCCCGGAAACGCCCCTTTACAAAAAGAGCGATGTTTTTTATGGACTGCAGGCATCCCGGGACGCAATCCGAAAAACAGGGTTTGCTGTTTTGGTAGAGGGTTACATGGATTTTCTCCAACTCTATCAGGCAGGCATTCATCCCCTTGTGGCTGTTTCAGGGACTGCATTTACACAGCGACATGCCTTGGCCTTGAGCCGCATCACCCAAAAAGTGGTTTTATTGTATGATGGGGATAACGCCGGTGGGAATGCGGCGATCCGTGCCGTTTGGGTATTGCTCAAAGCAGGATTGGAGCCTACCATCGTTCGTCCGCCAGGGGATCAAGATCCTGATGACTGGGTGAGAGCTGTGGGGAGAAATGATGTTTTATCCGCGATTGAATCCCCAACATCCTTTCTTGATTTTCATTTAGAATTTCATAGCGGCAAATCCCTGGAAGGTGCAGAAAGAAGGCAGTACATCCTGGATCTCATGCGTGAGATCAGAAGCATTCAGGATGGAATCGTTCGCAATGATCTTGTCCGCATATTATCAGAAAAATTGATGGTAGATGAACATGACCTTGTTCGTGTTATGAAAAGCCAACGAGTCAATCCGGTTCAGTATCCAGATCAAACGGATCAAGGGGACGAAATACCAAAATTCACAAGCATAGCCGATCGAGCCCAGATCGAGTTATTGCAATTATTAGCTCTGGAAGAGCAATCCACTCGTCAATATGTGCAAGAAAATATCTCATTAGCCCTGTTTACGACACCCTTGTTAAAAAAAGTTGCCGGATTTTTATTAGATGAGAAATTGTCGGTGGAATCCTCTGCAATAATCGAGTATTTTCAGGATAAGCATGAACGCGATTCTGTGGCACAAATCTTATTTGCGGAGACTCAAAATATTCCGCCTGAACAAATTGTATCCGATTGCCTGAAAATCTTAAAATCCATGCCGTTAAAAGAAAGAATTCAATCACTTCGTATCCAAATCCGTGAAAAAGAGTCAAACGGGGATGACCCGCAAAAAGAATTGGACGAAGTTATCAAACTCCAGCAGGAATTAAATGATATCTAAAAAATTGCAATTGGGAATCCGGTTCGGCCTTTTGCTGATCTTTTTTACCTGTCTTCGTGCCAATGAAGTCCAACTGGTGACCACCCATAAAAAAAGTAACGGGACGCTGCTCCGTATCGTCACAAGTCAAATCATAGATATCGATAATGTTGCCGGATGGGTTGGGCAGGAGAATTGGTTTTATGTCACGCTCAATGGGACATCCTTTAATGAATCTTCAATGGAGTATATTGAGTTTGAACCTCCGCTCATGGATCTTGAAGCGACTGAAAATAATGAATCGGTCCAATTGGGATATTTGTTTGAGCGGCCTATTGAAGATTTTGAGATTTTTCATTCCCAGGCAAGCCGGGTGATCTTGATCCAGGTTTGGGAATCATTGAATGACAGCATCCGAACTGAAGTTGCCTCCTCTGAGGACAGGAACGAGAACAGGGTATTTGTTCTTCCTGAAAAAGAAGCAAAGGGGTCTCCTTTTTACGATTCGTTCATCTATGCCCGTGATAAATATGGTCCGGAGAAATATTTTGTCTGGTATAACAAGTGGTACTCCACAGAAGATGGCGAAGAAGATGGCGAAGAATTAGAGGGGCCCAGACCCTTGATCGTCAAAAAACCAATTCAGGTAAAGGAACCTCCCCCGCCAACAGCACCTATGAAAATTTCAAAAAAGGATGTTGATATTTCTTTTATTATTGATGAAGGTATGCTCAGCAATGGGATTCGACGACCTAACGAAGTGAAAGCCCTGCAACGAGCCCTTGTGGCATTAGGATATGACCTTGGTTCAACCGGTGTGTTTAAAAATGGCGTGGATGGTGATTATGGCCTCCTAACGGAAAGTGCGGTGAACCAATTCCAATTGGATAGAGAATTTTCTGGCGTGGATGTGGATGGTATAGTGGGTGAAAGTACGTATAGAGAATTGATTCGTGCCTTGGCCGATAAAGAACCTGATATTACATACTCAGTCGCAGAAAAAGTTGAAAAGAAAAAAGAACAGCAAGTTGAAGAAAAATTTGTTCTTGAAACTGCCAAAGAAATTTTAAAAAAACCAGCTGTCAAAAAAAACATCAAGCGCGAAACACGAAAATTGGACAATCCGGAAATCATGAATACGCTCCCATTAGATCTATCTAAACGAAAAACGTATCTCACCCTTACCTGCAACTTAGATGGCGCCAATGTTTTTATCGATGGGAATTTGATCGGCCAAACACCTATCCCTAAAAAATTACCTGTCAATCCGGGATGGCATCGTATCCGTGTGATCTATCCAAATGCTCCGCAACCTCAGTACGCCATGAGAATGCCTGATTTCCAGGATATATACATCCCAAAGGGCAGAAGCCAAAAGATCAGGATCAACCTGACTGTTGTTGAACAGGAATCTTCTGAATAAAATGGAAACCGCTTCCCCAAAATTCGCCATGCGGGGAATCATTTTATGGCTCCTGATCTTGGGGTGTGCAATAGCTCAGGAAATGCCCACCATCGATTTTGCAAATTCTGAATCCCAAGAAACCGGGCTTAAAATCGATTTCTTACTTTCGGATCCGATCGAACGAGGTGATATCGCCGGTTGGATCGAGCAGGAAAATTGGTTCATCCTGAATTTTTACCACATCATTCGGCCGGATTCTGGGTTCATTAAAAATATCGCTACTTACCCGATCCAGGACATTCAACAGGTCTGGACAAATAATTCACTGCAACTCTCTTTCCAGATCGCTCGCAAGATTGGGTCTTTCGATGTTATCCTTCATGATAACGGTCGAAAAGTGCTTGTTGTATTGACCTATGCTGATTATGTGCGCCCCAAGGATGTGAACCCATCTTTTGTTTTTCCCAATCCGAAAGATGCTGAAAAGATAACACACCCTATCTCCTGGAAAGATGCACGGGAACGAACCACACTGGAAATAATCTGTGATACAGACGACCTTCCCATTTATGTGGATAATCAATTGGTAGGCCATTCACCGTTAAGGCATGCAGTCGATGTAATACCCGGCTGGCATAAAGTGGGCTATTTCCCGGAAGATTATACCAGGGATCTCAATGCAAGAACTCCAAAAGAAAAAATGATGAATGATATTCTTGTTATGGGTCGTTTGGATGTGTTTGTGGATGAAGGGAAACATGCAACAATCGTGCTCAATTATCAAACACTGGAAGAGGATGTATTGGATTATAACAAACGTTTCCAGACAGGTGCTTGGGCAGGTTTTTCTATTTTCTTTCTTTTGATCGTCCTCATGAGTTGGGGGCTGACCTGATCTATCGATCGAATCTAAATCGGTTATTCATTTCTTTTTTATTTCTATCATTTTTGGTAGCCACTGAGAAACCAAAAATAAAACAATGGCATAAAAAAGTTGGGGCACTTGACCATTACAAATATTGGAATCCATACCGTCGTGTTTTAGATCTGAAGGGTGACCCCCAGACCTTTTATGGGCAGGATTACTATGAGGTCAAATATAATAAAGACGGCCGGATCAAAACGGTCACACGGTTTGGTAAAGACAGGGAAGCGCAGGAAACCTTTCATTTACTCTGGTCAAAATCCGGTGCACGATCTGAATATAAAGTGGAATTTCACACGAATGGGAACGCCCAGCGCTTGGATGAATATCTTTATGCAGACCAATTGAGTTATATTCGGCCCGGCTGGATCGCCGATGTCAAAAGCAGGAAAGATGGCCGCCCGTTTGAAGTCTCCTTTACGGATAAACTGGGGTTTACCTATTTTTATTATCATTTCAACTACAGCGTACATCGGGATGAGGACAGGGTGACTGAAGTCGTGGAATCTTCCTATTTCGACTCCAATGGTGAATTTGTAGGTCGCCATCTGATCTTCTGGGAAAGAGGTGCTTATCTTAGGATGATCCAATATTTTGACACAGAGAACAATATTATCCAAACAATAGAATTTATCCACAATAGAAAAGATGAAGAAACGACACGGATTATTATGGATGGAGAGGGTAAGGAATTAGAAAGGAAAATTATTCCCCATATGCAACCGGATAAATATGCCTATAAACTGGAGTGGACTGGCCGGGAGATTATTGATCATGGTCTATTGGAAGTGGGAACAGTAGCAATCGCTCTGGAGTTTTCTAAAAAAGCTGAAATAGCAATTAAAGAAGCAAATCAAAAAGTAGAAGAAGCTAAAAAGAAATTGAAAGATGCGAAGCAAAGAGCGAATGAGGCAGAAAAAACATTGCTGAAGGCGAAACAAAATGCACAAGATCTAAAACTATTTAAATTTGAAATGGATGCTGCAAAAAAAGAAGCAACCATGGCAATTGAGTCAATGGCTGTTGCAGAAAAAGAAGCAAATGATGCAAGATTTGCCGCCGCTGCTGCTGTAGTAGCAGTAGAACAAGTAAAAAAAGCTGCAGAAGTTGAACAGTATGCTAAAGTAGAAGCCAAATTAACTTATAAAGAAGCTAAGAAGGCTGAAAAAGAAGCAAAAAAGAAAGCAAAAGAAGCTGCGAAACTTATTAAGAAAGCAATACGCGACTCATTGGATCTTGGTGAAAAATCATTTATAACCTTTTCTTATACAATCCCTTTTTTAATTGAGCCAGCCCTGCAAAACCATACAGCAAAAACAGGGTATACGATTGGATTGGGAAGGCGGGATCTTTTTATGATACGGCAAATGGATATAAACCTTGGTCTGGAAATGAACTGGTACGATTTTAAATCAGATACTACAGAGGAAAATTTTCAAACATTAAGTTACTATCTGGTGGCCCAATTAGACCCAAAGTTTTCCTGGTATTGGCTTCCAAAGAATATGGAAATGGGTTTCAAGATGGGAGCCGGTCTTATATCCCCGGGGTACGGTTTTACTGCAGGTTACTCTGCGGTCTTTAATTTATCACCCACGCCCTTAGCTATAGGGATGGTAACTCAGTTTAACTGGGTAGCAAATATCACGAGTAATATTCCAAGTTCCTACTGGTCTTCTGTAGGCTTGGTATTTGGCCTAAATTTTGAGGATAAATTGTCATCACTATTTGATATTTTCTAGAAAATAAAAAAGCCCCCAGATGGAGGCTTTTTTATAGTTGATTATTTAGAAAGGATTAAAAACTAATTCTTAATCCTGCATTAAAGTATCTAGGAGTACCTAAAAATACTTCAGCATTATCTGCATCATGGGATGTTCCACCCCAGCCATTGTATTGGCTATTATCAACTGCATCTTGAACAAAAATCGCATCCAAAGCATTAAATACATGAACGAAAGCCTGCATGGTAACAGTAGAACCGCCTAAATCAAAAGTAGATGGTATATCAAAGTAGGCATGTATATCCAGCTTGGAGTAGGAAGGAGCTTCCCAAACCTGGTATCTATCGACTGATCCATCTTCCATTTCGCGGTCGCCGGGACTCCAATCAGCGAAGTTCCGGTTGTACCAATTAAATAGCGCTTGAACTTTCATTCCAGGCATTGGTGTTACGGTGCCTCCAAGCACTAGACCTTGCTGCGGCATATCACCAACATATAGCCCATCAAGAGCATATTCATAAGTTGTTGTTACTGTGCCTTCTTCTCCATAGGCTTTGTAATTACCAGAGGCATCTCCATCAAACATCCAGTTACCTATTGATGCAGCACCATCCAACCTGAACATATCAGTTAACTGTGCTGATGCTTCCACTTCAATACCAGAGTGTTTCTGATTTACACCACTAAGGAAAATTATATCGGTATCACCACTTGAACCTTGTCCTGTAGTAACTGCTTTTACCAGGTTTCTATCATTCCAGCTGGTATTATAGTAATTAATCTTACCAGCCATGGTACCGTCATCAGAGCGGAGATTGAGGCCTACTTCAAAACTAACAAACACTTCGTTTTGTGGATTGGTGGATATTGTGCCATCGCCATCATCAATCACATTATCCAAGATCGGCACTTTTTGAACATTACCAAAGTTGCCAAATACCTTGGCCTGTTCACCAACCTTACCCAAGACAGGAATTGCGCCCAAGAAGGACATTGCACTGCCCAGGTCATACATGACACCAGCCTTGAGCTGCGTTGCTGAAATTGGATCAGCCTCGAATAATGGGTTTCCGACCAGGAAATGATTATTGTGGGTGTAAGTAATTGTAGAAAAACCAAACATGCCATAAGCAGAAATCGCATCTTTGGTGTAATTACCTTGGCCAAAAAATCCGATCCAGTCCACTGTGTTGGTGTTGTGATAAGCAATAATATCACCTAACCCAACTTTTTTACCATCTGGACTATTATCATCTGCATAATCCATATAATAATCGCCGCCCATCAGATCACGAACTTCACGGGCGTGCTCAATTTCCGCCGTGCGCCAATCTACACCAGCTTCTAGTTTGATTTCATCGCTCATATTATAATTAAACTTTGATATAAGGCCAATTGTCCATTGACGATTGATGCTGTTTCTCAAAATACCCACTGACTGATTATTGCCAGAGCCATGGGTACGCGGCAAGACTCTTTTATCCACGTACACTGTATCAGCGTCGCCCGAATTCATTTCAACAAGCGCATCCCAATCGCGTGTCCATGGACTACGACCATAATAGAACTTGTAATCCTCTAACCCCGTAACTCCATCAGCATCCATTGTAGGGATTCTACCATAAGTGCCAGTACCGCCACCAGAACCACCAGACCAGTATAGAATTGACGATAACCTCATTTGATCATTAATAGTTAAGAAATGGTTTAGGTTAATTAAAGGTTTATGGAAGAAATTCTCCCGTTCATTAAGGTAATTGGGGTCATGGCGATCCACAGTGTTTGCACCGTACATATACCAGTATTGTTGACCCTTATATGATGAGCTAATTGGTGACCAATTCTGATTAAAGAAACGGCCAGCTTCCTTGAACTTTCCATCACTTGCAATAGCATCTGTGTCATATGCCCTATATCCAGTTATTGATTTTGCAAATTCATGGTCATATGCACCAATATTCTGTTTATACAAATTTTGTCCATGGCGTTGGGGTGCCCCGATTGCGTATAATTCAAATCGGTTGGTTGAATTTAATGCATAGCTTGCGCCAAAGTAATAGGCCCAGGCATCCGTCCATGTTTTATCTATTACACCGTCACCTATCTTTCGCACTATGGTCCCGCTAAAGGCCATGTTATCATTGATTAAACCGGTATTGTAACTGATAGAGGTCTTCAAAAATCCACCCGCACCAAGTTCCTGTTTAATCAAACCTCCACTTTCCATTGCTGTGGGGTCAGTGATGATATTCATAGATCCTCCAATAGAGGGTGCTGCCAGATTAACAGCACTAAGACCTCTTTGCATCTGGATAGATTGAGTTGCATCACCCACACCATCCCAGTTGGACCAGTAGACCCAACCATTTTCCATGTCATTTTGCGGGACACCATTGATCATGATGGCAACATTGCGCTGGTTAAAACCCCGAACATTAATGCGCGCATCTCCAGCACCACCACCTTGCGCGGTCGCATAGACGCTAGGCGTAGTATTCAATGCCATGGGAATATCTTGTGAACCAAGACGAAATTCCATATCTGCTTTGCTTACATTTGTAAAGGCAACAGGGGTGTTTTCTCCCGCACGCGATGCCAATACTTCCAGGCCAGACATTTGCAGTACAACAGTGGCTAAAGAGAAATTCACCACAGCGGTACCGGCACCAATAGTAACTGATTCGCTAGAAGATTTGTAGCCGATCACTGAGGCCGTTACAGTATAGGATCCAGCGGGTACATTCTCGATCAGGTACGAACCGTTGGCATCAGCGGCTGCGCCTAAATCTGTGCCTTCAACAACAACATTTGCCCCGACCAATGCTGCGCCGTTACTGACGTCAGTGACCATACCAGCTAGAGCAGCAACCTCTCCCCACACAGCTTCTTCCTGAACAGCAGCTTCCTCTACCACAGCATCATCTTGTGCAAAAATTGCTAGTGGCAGGCTTAGAACGAATGTCAATAGAAAAAGTCGATTTTTCATTTATGACTCCCTTATGGTTTTATTATTTTATTAATGCGATTATTTAGATAGAAGAACATCAAACCGTAACAACGTATTTGCTTGGGCAAAATTTCATAATAACTGTCTAGATGAACAAGTAATAATAAATATTTTAATTTAACCATATTGTCAATGAATTATTACGGAAAAAATTCTTAGATCGGCGTGATACATCTAGCCGAATTATTTTTTGGTGAATTCACCAAAGTAGAAACGGGATACACAGCCAGTTCATCCTGGTAGGGAAGGATATGATCCATCGCAACTGCCGGGGTATGATCGCGTGTATTTACCCAGATATCTATCGCTGGGTGGGGTAATATCACGGGCATACGGTTATGGATATGGGCAAATTCTGGTTTGGGAGTAGTGGTAATTACTGTATATGTTTTCATCAATTCACCATTGGCAGATCGCCATTCGTCCCACAACCCGGCCATGGGCAATATTTTTTTCTCAGGGTCGTGAAAATAATGGGGTGTTTTGATAGTGCCTATATTCTGCCATTCGAAATAGCCATCTGTGATTACTATACACCGTTTGCTGCTCACAAGATTTTTAAAGGATGGTTTTTCTAATAACGTTTCTCCACGGGCGTTGATCATCTTTGTGCCGATAGATTTATCTTTTGCCCAAGAAGGTATCAGCCCCCAGCGCATATGCTCTATCTTACGATTGTTATTATAGACTAATACTGGTGAATTTTGCGTCGGCGCAATATTATAACTGGGACTGTATTCATCTTTCTGTTCCCATTCATCAATAAGCAGTTCCTCAATTATTGACTGGGCGTCCTTGGTAAGTGTCTTTCTACCACACATGGGTTTAGTTTGATTGTACTAACAATTAATGATACAGAAACCCAGGGTTCTCAAATCTCTTCTCCAAACAGTTTTTCAACATCTATAGTTCTATCTTCATTGTAGAATATCCATTTTCCGAATCGTTTTCCTTCCACATAGTCACCTTCAATCTGTTTCCAGCCTTTTTCGTACCATTGTGTACTCTTGCCGTGGCGCACACCATTTTTAAATGCCTCCTGTTTGAATTTTTTTCCGCTATCGTAATACCAATTATATATGCCATGAAGTTTACCATTTCTGAACTGTCCCTCCGCATAGCGGAGGCCTTGTTTATTCCAGTAAGTCCATTTTCCATTCCACAACCCATTTCTATAGGTGCCTTCTTTTTGTTTTTGACCATTTTTATACCAGTAGGTTCGCTTTGTAATTATAATTTTATTATTTGATTCTTTAACAATGGTAATGATTTTAGGCATACCATTATCATGGGTCTCTTCAACAAATTCACGAGTTTGAGGAAAAATAAGAGTTGAAAGGAATATTAGTAGAACAGGGACTTGTTTCATGTTCAAGCTTTGGTTCACGGGTCCTTAATTTACGCGTAAATTAAAAACTTCACCAAAGAACGAAAAACCCCTGAATTGTTAATACCGTTTCTTCTGGCAGCTGGGACAAAAATGGGTACCGCGGCCGGCCACCCGTTTCTTTTTTATTTCTGTTGCACAGATCGCACATGGTTGTCCGTCTTTCCCAAAGACATGTAACTGACTTGAAAATTTTCCTGACTTTCCATTGAGATAACTAAAATTGACCACGGTTGTGCCACGGGCAGTTATGGATAATTCTAAAGTGTTTCTGATCGAATCCCGAAGAGTACTAATATTTTTTTTCGGTATTTTGTTGGACTTTGTTTCCGGGTGTATTCCGCTCTGCCACAAACATTCATCTACATATATATTACCCAGTCCGGCGATGAGACGCTGATCCAGCAATAAAGCTTTTATCATTCGCTTTTTACAGTGCAGGTTCTCTATTAGCCAAGCAGCGGTGAAAGCATCACCAAGCGGTTCAATACCAAGTTTTTCATCCAGAAAATCCTGTGATGGGTAATAATAAAACCGGCCGAATTTTCTTGTATCTTCGAAAACTAACTGTTGCCCATTATCCAATCTTATAATGGCCGAGATATGCTTTTCATCAGTTTTACCATTTGAAAAATACAGTTTGCCAGTCATCCGTAAATGAATTGCCAATATTTCTTCTGCAAAGCTTATAACAATAAATTTTGCCCTACGGTGGACGTTGGTAATATTTCTTTGAACTATATTATTTATAAAATCTTGTTTTGAAAAGTTGAACAATACTTTGGGCCAGCGCACATCAATATTTGTGAATTTCTGCCCTACGAGTTGATCTCGAATGGATAAAACTACTGTTTCAACTTCGGGGAGTTCAGGCACGGTTTAATTGAACCAGTAAGATATTTTGGCTACCAGTGCGTTGTTCTTGGTCCGGAAATTATCCGGGTAAGAATTATTAGTATAAACAATAAATAGATCGGATACTGACGCAAAACGCCACTGGAAGCGCAAATTCACATTAACGTTGTCAGCCTGATCGTTGTATTGAACAAAAGTAGTGAAGAATAATTTGTTCGTAAAGGTTAGATCCAGCCGCGGACCAATCAAAAGAAAGGCCACATCTTCAAACGGATCGGGCAGATCAATCTTATCATAGGTCGTGGATATTGATAAGTTTACATAAGGTTGTACCCGATAATTAATTGTACCATTAAGAGATAACTTATTTCCATTATAATAACCCCCGTACCGAATATTGGAATTAAAATTGAGTGTTTTTCGGGCATCAGATACATAATCCAGCGAAAGTTCATTCCAATTGTATTCGCTGCCTGCCGCAAGTGTATCACCACTGGTATTCGTGGGATCAAATGGTGCCAGTAATTTTACAAAACCACGTTCCAATTCTGCTGACAACTTGCTCCGGTCCAGCCAGTTGATCATGTATTTTAACTCAAATTCTCGATCTGTTGTATTGAAGTTCTCATCCAAAACATTATAAAATTTGAATGCTGGTCCATGGTTAAGAATATTTCCCTCTTCGGGGTAAAATTTAAATTCTAGATCTGAACCAAAGCGGTGGAAACCGATCCGTTTTACAAAACCTACATCGGCCTGGAAATCTGAGCCAACAAAAGAATAGCCCATATGGGCCGATACTGTGCCGGTATTATATTTGATTGAAGTCGCTGCTGCAAACGCGTTATCTCCAGCATTCTTGTATATTGCCTGGTGAAAAAATGCTTTCCCCGTCCAAAGGTTATCCACACTGGCCAGGTTAAAATCAATACCGCTAACCTGGTTGTAGGAATTGTCGCTGCCATCTGAATTATCTTGCAGGCCGGATTCCTTATTTACCAGGAATACGCTTAAACTAGAACGCGTTAGTATCTTCCGCTGTAGTGTAGCCACAGTAAAATTACTGGCGGGGGTTTCTCCATTCGCATCGGTTTGCATACTCATGATCCCCAGGCGGTAATTCGACCCCAGCTTACCACTTAGGCGTGCACCGCCTATAACCGGACTGGCCAGTCCAATCCGCCGGGAAAAGAATGGCCTTATATTTTTGCTGCCCAGGCTGGCGAAAAGATCACTATTCTCCAGAAAAAACTGCCGCTTTTCTGGAAAGAATAATTCAAAGCGATCCAGATTTGTTCTCTGCCGATCTACCTCTACCTGCGAAAAATCTGGGTTAATGGTTAGGTCCAGATTCAGTGAAGTGGATAATGTTACCTTCGCATCCAGTCCGGCAGCAGCATCGCTATTCGCTGGATCGCCTGCTTCAATATCTTCTGACCCTTGGCCGGAAAGAAAAGGAATTATTGAAAAGCGGGTTCCCAGTTCCGGAGGTGGTTTAGCCCACTGCAGTGTACCAGTGAAGGCCAGGGTAGAGGATTTGAACTGTCGCGGTACAGGTGCCCAAGCGGACTTTTCATTTTGGAGCAATGAAAAACGACTGAAATTAATGCCCCATTCCTTGACTCCATCCTGGTAACGAATACTACGAAATGGAATTGCAAATTCTGCAACCCAGTGATCATCATGTTCTTTTACAGCGGAATACCATTTGCAGTCCCAGTCCAGCGAAACGTCGCCGCCATCTGCCTGTATGCCATCCCATTGCGCTCCGGCGGCAGAGACCCCAAATGCAAAGCCGTTGGTCTGATCATTGTAGGTGTCCATGAAAATGATGAAGTTATCATTTTTTGAAAAACTGAAATCTCGCCGCAACGATTCTACGGGACGTTTGCCAAGGACTGTATCGTAGCAGATAATTATTGCATAAAGGTAATCTTCGTTGTAAGTCAGCTGTACTTCTGTCCTCGCAGTGGCCAGGCCAGTGTCAATGGGTGTTATTCTGAAAAAGTCTTTGGCTGTAGCAGCGTTTTCCCAAACTGCTTCATTACGTTCACCATCAATTACGATTTCTTCATCTGTTGCGGCAATACCAATCCGGAAAGTGGCGCGGTTAACAGGTTCCGACTGGGCTTGCAACAAAGAAAATCCTATTAATATATACAATCTTTTCATCAGACATTTATTTCGTTAGCAATCTTTTCTCAAACCCAAACTTAATTAAAAAAATGTATACTGAAAGAATAGAGTGCAAGATTTTATTGCTAATGTTGTTCAAAATGTCTGCAGCCAATATATTGTGATCATGATAATCGTAGTTATGGGTGTATCGGGGTCCGGAAAAACCACAGTAGGTAAGGCATTGGCATCCGCGTTGGAAATCCCTTTTTATGATGCGGATGATTTTCACCCGCAAGCAAATATTGAGAAAATGAAGCAGGGGATTTCGCTGCAGGACGTAGACCGAGAATCCTGGCTGGACACATTGACTAATAATCTGGCAAAATGGGAAACGGCCGCAGGTGCTGTGCTGGCCTGTTCTGCGCTGAAAGAAACGTACAGAACAGTTCTTCAATCAGGCGTAGAAAATGATGTTACCTGGGTATATCTTTACGGTCGCTCAAAACTAATCAAAGAACGGATGGCTGGAAGAAAGGGACATTATTTCAAACCAGATTTAGTAGATTCACAATTCGCGGATCTGGAACCCCCACAATACGGCTGGCATTTTAACATTTCATCATCATCAGATCATATTGTGAAGAGTATTTTAGATAAGTTGAGGCATACAGACTAATTATGGATTATCAACTGCTAGCGGCTGTTCTTATCAGTATCGCTTTACTGTTGTTATTGATTCTGCAATTCAAAATACAGGCGTTTTTGGCACTGCTGATTGCCAGTATGGTCGCAGGTATCTTGGCCGGAATGCCCCCTACAACAATAATTGACAGTATGAAAAAGGGCATGGGCGATACTCTTGGCTTTGTAGCGACTGTTGTGGGCCTTGGTGCCCTATTCGGGGCGTTGCTGGAGCGCTCCGGCGGTGCCCGCTCCCTGGCGGATTATATGCTGCAAAAAATGAGTTTGGAAAGGGCACCATGGGCAATGGTTGGAACAGGACTTATCGTTTCTATTCCTGTGTTTTTTGATGTGGCCTTCATTATCCTGGTCCCGATCATTTATGCCCTGCAGAAACAAACCGGTAAATCATTGTTATTTTTTGGCATGCCCTTACTGGCTGGACTGGCTGTTGCCCACGGATTCATCCCACCAACACCAGGACCTGTTGCCGTAGCGCACATACTGGGTGCAGATCTAGGTTATGTAATTCTTTTCGGCATTGTGATTGGTATACCTACCGCTGTAATCAGCGGACCGATTTTTGGCTCATACATAAGTAATAAAATCGAGGTGGCCATACCTGATTATATGGAAGAGACAATGGAGGATAAAAAGAGCCATGTTGCTCCTGGGATGATCATAACAATTATCTTTATTCCCATATTGCTTATGGTCATCAACACTGCAATAAAACATATTCCGCAAACAGCCTGGTCGATCCCATCCGCTTTCACTGTTTGGCTCGGACTAATCGGGCATCCATTTACAGCATTAATAATCGCAAATTTACTGGCCTGGTATTTTTTGGGTCTTCGCCAAGGCATGACCAGGGATGACATTCAGGAAATGTGGAGCAAGTCCCTGGCCCCGGCCGGTTTGATTATTCTATTAACTGGCGCGGGCGGAATGTTCAAGCAAATTCTGATCGATACTGGTGCTGGCGCTATGTTAGCCCGATCCCTGGCCGGCGATACAACTACACCAATAATGTTTGCCTTTATATGCAGCTTATTGGTGCGCGTGATCCAGGGTTCAGCTACAGTCGCTATGATCACCAGTGCGGGTTTAACGGCACCACTATTACTATCCTTTGGTGGGGCAGAAGTTTATAAGGCTTTAGTAGTAATCGCCATCGCCTCTGGCGCTACAATGATGTCCCATGTGAACGACAGTGGTTTCTGGCTAGTGAATCGTTATTTTGGTCTTACCGAACGGCAGACCTTGCAATCATGGACAATACTTACAGTGATCCTGGGCCTAACTGGATTCTTGATAGCCTTGATCTTGAGTATGGTAATATGATCAGAGAATCACTTCGAAATCAAATTTCTGGGTAATGACCTCGCCGGCACTTTTTACCTGTACCCAAATGGCGTAGTTGCCAGGCATCCCCAGTTTTATTGCCGGGAAATTCACCTCGCCATTCGGTGATGTATTGCTATTGAAATAATTCCCTGTTGAATCATCCGCAAAACCGAAAAAACATATATCTTCCTGATCAAGTACGCCCTGGGTATAATTTTCCTGAAACATTTCCTGTGAGGCCATGCTGATCGTGCCAACGGGGTGCAGGTGGACAAAAACACTCCTGTCATTTTTTAAAAGTGCTGCGTGGCCGCCCATACTTATATAGGGTTCTAACACTACCGGTGTCCCGTTATTACTCACTTTAAACTGCAGCGCAATATCATCCCCGGCATTGTATGCAGGCTGTTTTTCTTTCCATGTAATCCTGTCCTCATTCGTATTCAGCATCCATGAATCATCTGGATCTCTTTCAACGGTAAGAATAGTGGGGTCATAGATGGTATTTTCAGTATTATAGGTAAATGTATTGGTCATGGTGTGGGAGAAGCCAGTCTCGTGGGTAAGGTCCATGTAAAGGTGATATGTACCATTCTCAAAAGGCGGCATTTTTGCTATGAAAACATTTCTGTCATCTGTTCTGGTTGGGTGAATATGTGCCAGCTGTTCATATGTATCACTAATGATATACATGTGCATGATTTTTCCATGATCGGGAATAAGGTCTGCTATTCTGCCCTGAACCCACAATTCGTCTACTATCTCAATACTAATATGATCCGCTTGACCATTATTCAATATATTCACCTTATTCTCAAGGGACTGGAATATATTTTGTTGGTAGGCCAGATCAATTTTATCCCACCAGTTTTTCCCACCGTAAATGATCGCTGAGAAAAACAATAGTGTTATAGCCGTAACAATGTAGGATCGTTTTCTTTTTGTTTGGCCTGGTTCTGTGCCGGGTGGTTCAGTGCTGTCCTTATAGCCGACCCTGATGATGTTAATACCGCCAAAGAATAATACACTGAGCAAAACCCACAGAATGGATGATGTGGCCTGGTTCATTACGGCCACTTTTGTAGCAATAGAATTGACTGGAATAGAGACCCGCTCAACACGCTGACCTTGATATATTTTCATATCAAGGTTATATGATCCAAAATCCATTAGCCATAGTTGAGCGGAAAAGAGATTGTTTTCTCCCTGGACAGGTTCGGCAACATCAGCCGGCGGCGATTTGCTTTTTCTGTCTTTATCCTGTTTTTGCGGCTGGACTGTTACCTTGTTAACACCATCTGCAAAGACCCTTACTGAAATATCTGCCAAGCCAGGAACTACACCAGGCAACTGAACGAATACTCGCAGGGGGATATCACCAGCCTTGCCTTCATAAACAACATTGTTATGCCCAATATCGGCATTGAGGAAACAAGAAAGAATTATGGCACATAGAATGAACTTATTTAGGGTGCAGATCATCGCTTGACCTGCCTGATCCAGGTACCGAAGAAGCTGCCCAAGTAGGAGAAGATGATGGTAAAAATAGTAAGCAGCCCAAAATTCCCCAGCGTCATTTTTTTCAATTCAGATTTTTGTCCATAGGGTGTCCATTCCTGAAACCAGAACTCGTAACTACGTTCACCCATCCTAACCCAGTAAGGAATATTGTTATCAGCGGCAAAAAACCAGTTTCTGGCGTTTTCGCTTAGCAGAAATTCAGCGAAGTGCCACTGCACCAAAAAGAAAGTGATGCAAAAACAAACACCAATCATTGCTGCTTTCAATATTCTGTTACTTATTGTGATCTTGTGATGCAGTAAATCAACTGCAAGTGCAGGAATAACTAACAGCACGGGAAAGTAAGGGGCCACATAATGGTCTACATCTCTATAGATAGGGCCCAGTAGCGGTTCAGCTTCAAATAGCGGTAAGATCCAGATGATTAGCAGACGATGCAGGATAAACAGTGCCGCAATGATTGTTGCTGCATATTTATGGTCAGCTGCATTGCGAAAAGAAACGATTAGAAAAGAATAGATTGTTAATGATATCAGATAAAATTCATACGTGTGCTGTTTATTGGCAAAACTGTATTCTGTGAGAATAATTGCAAACTGGACCACGATCAAGCTGGCAGAATACATGAATAATAGTTCCAGAAAATATTTCTGATTACCCTTGGCCAGGTTTTTTTCCGCGATAAGTAGGAGCAGAGTTCCCAGTAGAATGGCAAAGAAACCTGCAGCTAGTACCAGGTGGGGCGGACTAATAATTTGCACGTCAAGACCGTAAGCGTTATGCCACCAGTCATCGAATGGGGCCGAGGTTAGCATGGCAATGGTTCCCCAGATGCAGACCCAGCAGGCAAATGGTGCCTTGAAGCCCCAGAATGTCACGTACCGGTTATACAGATTAACATCTATGAAAGTTTGTCGCAATGCCATGTAGGCACAGGTTACACCGCAAATAATACCGCCCAGATATACAACAATATGGGGTGGGGATAATAATTTATCCCGCCCAATGGTCTCGTGCCAGGAGATGTCCCATTCTATACCTACTACTACAGCTGTGGAAGCGATCAGGAAAAGATAAATATATTCCGGTATACTCTTTGCCAATTCAGTTATGTTATTGGATAATGTTTTTTCCATAAGCTTAATTTAATTCAATCGTTATCTGCATTATAAAACAAAATGCCCCGCAAATGAGGTTGAATAAGAGTCAGTGGTTGAGTGATCGAATTAATGTTGCAAAGTTGATTACTAAACCTAGGTCAATTACATTGTTATTTAGGTCGTCTTTTAAAGCAAACACCTTTCCAGTAGACAATCGCACGCCAATGTAGTGGTTAAAATTATATGTCAATCCGACCACAGATTGTGCAATGGTCCCTTGTCCTATGGCTAAATGTCCGCCACCACCAGCACCAATTAACATTTCTGCATTAACTTTTAATTGATCATTAAGTATCGCCTTACTTTGTATACCAATACCTACCAATCCAGCGGCATATCCTCCTACGTAATTACCGGAATATGCGGAATGAGCTTGACCTGTAAGAAAAATGTAATTGTTCAGCAATTTATCAAATTTAACACAAATGAGATGCACATTATCATTAGCAATGTTATGAGTGCGTTTGGGGTGTCTATAAACTTGGTTAGTTATTCTAATAGCCCAAGAATAGAAGGTGTAAATACCATCAGTATTCTTACTTTTTTTTGTGGGTACAATACTGGCTGTTTCTATTGAATAAAGAAGTTTGGATGTCAGGCTGATTGCTTTGAGATTGCCTTTAGGTGAATTCAGATATCCACCATCAATTTGCATAGCAATATTTGGAGTAAAGTTCAATTTTAAACCAATATTTGTTTCCCACAAAAATCCGCCCCCTGTTTCCACGTGACCGCCGCCCCCAGAACCTGCAGTGATTTTTCCTGATAAAGATAAGTATTGGGCAATTAAAGGGTAGTTGTAACCAATACCAGCTAAAAAATCCATATAACCGTGTGGATTACCTTTAAAAGCACCGGAAGTTTTCAGCAAGATATAAGTATTTTTTGTCAGGAAGCGACCAAGTTCAAATCCTGTAAGCCAAATAGTATCATCTTGAACTTGTCCTGAGGTATTTTTTGTCGCCAACTTTTGAAAATAATTTTTTACATCGATACCCATATAGACGTGTTTAAATACAATATTACTTGAACCTGATATATGCTTTAACATATTTAAGTCATTTATAGTCTTTCCAATGAAATTTGGATTGGTATAATAAAATTGAGTTGGGATAGTAATGGAAAGACTAACTTGCTTACCTTGGATTTTGCTGTCAGGAAAACTAACATAACTGTAGTTGGCACCTACTTTGAATCGTTCAAAGTCATAAGAGATACCAATGTGGCTCCGCATCATAGAGCCATTACCAGTCCCCACTTTTCCTCCTCCTCCTCCAACAAATAAACCAGAGTGAATCCAAAGTTTTGAGATTAGACGACAATATATATCTCCTTCAATTCCTAAAACAAATAAACCACCTTGGTTGCCCTTTATTGCACTGTAACCAACGATACCACCATTAAAAAATGGACTTACTTTGGCAAGATAATAAAATCCCAATAGCCCCATGGATCCGTCCTTATCTGGCATTTTAATCGAATCAAAGCTTAGACGCCATAGCGTAGATAAATCATTCAATTGAATTGATTTATCTACGCTATTGTAATTATTAACCGAATCTTGAAGAAATGGTATATACTCTTGACGATTGTTTTCACCATCAATCTGTACATTTGCATTGATAAGATTTGGCACAATAAGATATAGGATGAAAAATGATATTAATAATTTTTTATCCATTATACATCGCCATAATATAATTTCTTACTCATTTGACTTTAATTGATATTCAATGATACAACTGGATAGAAAGAAAATTCAACAAGAACTGTTGTGGTTTATTGTGATGTCAAGCCTTTCCCAAAGTGCTTGAGGATTAGGTTGAGTTTTTCGATTTGGCTTGAAAAGTGGCGTTACCTCTACTAACGTTACCTCCAAACGCATATATTTGACATAGAGGTACAAGTAGGGCTGACTAAATTAAAAGGTTGGAAATAGAGGAAGCCACCGATATTAAATCGAGGGCTTTAGACGAGTGGGCACTGGCAGGCTCGAACTGCCGACCTCTGCCGTGTGAAGACAGCGCTCTGACCAACTGAGCTAAGCGCCCGGATTTGTTTGCATTATTTCAAAAAAGACACAGAAATTTACGTGCCAAAAAACGGCTAATCAATTTGTATGACAGTGCCTGAAAACAATAAAAATATCCAGGACTTTGAAGTAGTCAATGACCTACTACTTGTGAATTTTTCAGATGGGAGTGAAGCCATCGTTCCGCTGCAGCGATTGCGGGATGAATGCCCCTGCGCCAGCTGTGCCGGTGAAACGGATGCACTGGGCAAAATTTACCGATCGACACCCCAGCCAAAATCAACCGCCAGCTATCAAGTTAGGCAAATCATGATGGTAGGCTATTACGGTCTGAAACCAATCTGGGGGGATAATCACAGTACGGGGATTTTTTCTGCTGATCTGCTGGAAAAGCTTTCTAAAGACTGATCAATAGCCCATGGCGTGGATTTGTTCCAGGATCTGCCCCACTAAAACTTCTGGATCTTCCGTGCTGGAGTCGATCACAATTTCCGCATTTTCCGGTTCTTCGTAAGGATCATCAATACCGGTGAATTGTTTGATCAGCCCCTGGCGTGCCTTGGCATAGAGACCTTTTAAGTCCCTCCGTTCGCAGACCTCCAGCGGTGTATTCACAAATATTTCTATATAGCCACCTAATGGTGCGATCATCTCCCGGTTAAAACGCCTATCCGAACGGTAAGGGGCGATTGGCGCACAAATGGCGATGCCGCCGTTCTTGGTGATTTCGCTGGCCACAAAGCCGATCCGCCGGATGTTCAAAGAGCGGTGTTCCTGAGAAAAGCCAAGTTCACTGGAGAGATGCGTACGCACAATGTCTCCATCCAGCAGTGTCGCCGGCCGGCGACCGTCCTCCAGTAATTTGACCAATAGTCCATTGGCCAGGGTCGATTTACCCGATCCGGATAACCCGGTAAAGAAAATAGTGAAGCCTCTTTTGGACATGGCCGGACGCTGCTTACGCAGTTCTTCTACTACACCCGGGTAGGAAAACCATTCAGGTATCTCACCGCCTTTGTCCAGCAGTTCACGCAATTCTGTGCCGGACACAGTCAATGTTTCAGCACCTTCAGGGACTTCATCTGTTTTCATGTATGATCCCGTGTCTTTTACATAAACCATCAGCTTAAAGGGCACTATCTTTATACCCAGTTCTTCCTCATGTTGTTGCAGCAGCTCCTGTGCATCGTAGGGACCGTAGAAAGGGTTTCCATTGCTGTCCTTACCTGGACTGGCATGATCACGCCCAATAATAAAATGGTTACAGCCGTAATTCTTGCGGATAATAGCGTGCCATAGCGCCTCTCTTGGTCCCGCCATGCGCATGGCCAGGGGCAGCAGGCTCAATGCGGCAGTGTTCTCTGTATATTTTTCCATGATCTTCTGGTAACAGCGTACCCGGGTATAATGGTTCACATCGCCGGGCTTGGTGAGGCCCACCACCGGATGGATTAGTAAATTGGCATTTGCTTTTGTGGAAGCTCTGCGAGTCAGTTCCACATGGGCGCGGTGCATGGGGTTGCGGGTCTGGAAAGCAATAATATTTGTCCAGCCCAATCGGTCAAATTCTTCCCGTAGTTGAGCCGGTGTGTGCCGCAGGCCTTGGTAATCATAATGCTTGGGAACATGCACACCTTCAACTGACCCGCCTATGTAAATGGGGTTACTTTCATGCAGTAGATAGTTCACACCAGGATGGGCCTCATTCGTTGTGCCGTAAACTTGTTCTGCTTCTTTTTTACGGTTCGGTTTCCAGATGTCTCCAATGGTCAGGACCGCCAGGGCAAATCCCTCTTTGTCGAGCAGAACCAGTTTATCTCCCTCTGCTAATTTTTCAGCAGCATCTTCCGTGACATCTAGGGTAATAGGAATAGGCCAGAGGTCATTATTTTGCAGGCGCATGCCTGTACAAACGGCATCATAATCTTCCTGATTCAGGAAACCGATCAATGGCGAAAAACCGCCGTTCATGATCATTTCGAGGTCGCAGGTTTGACGGTCGTTCAGCGTCCAGGACTGTAAATGAACAAAATCCTGCTTTAGTTCGCTGATGCGTTCTTCTGTGACCATCCGATCACATAATTGGCCGCCGTGTGGTTCTATGCGTGAGTTAGACAAAGATATACCTTCTTAAAATGTACGTTTTATAACAGATATTACGAATGATTGATCCAGAAAATCGGCGGCCAGGTTTATCTTCTTTTTAATTTTATTGAACATGATTATAATTACAGATATAAGCGGTATAAAATGAAACGTAAGCGTATACTACTGGTTGCAATAGCAGCGGGGATGTTTTTCTCGTGCAGTGATGATAATGATATTGATCAGGAATTCACTAGGGCCTATGTTACATTGCAGGGTTCTGATAAGGTAGCGGTGATAGATGTTGATCATGCTGAATTAGTAGCAGAAATTGATGTGAACTTTATTAATACCGGTGATCGACCACATTATGTTGTGATCGATGAAATTCATCGTACCTGGTATGTAACGCTTATTTCTTCTGGCTATGTGTGTAAATTTGATTTGGATACGGATGAATTACTAGATTCAGTATTTGTCGGTAGCCAACCGGCGCTGATGGATATCAATCGGGAAAGCCAGATCCTTTATGTATCTCGCTTTATGCCCATGCCCAGCATGGGTATGGAAGGTACTGAATCCCAATTGGTCCATAAGATCAATGCAGCAACTATGACCATTCTGGGAACAGTAGATGTTGGCGCATCATCACCTCACGGGATCGCTCTTAGCAATGATGGATCTACACTATGGGTGGCCAGTAATGAGGCTTCCCATTTTTTTGCGATCGAGACCGCCCGTTTTGGGGAGAGCGATTACCAGCCGCAGAATTTTCGCCTGGGATCGGATGTCCCCTATAATTACGAGATCAATGATAATACCTACAACGCTTTGGAACTTGTATTAAACCAGGATGGTTCGGAACTGTTTGTATCTTGTTCGGGGAAGGGGCAGGTACGCGTATTTGATACGTCGAGTGGGGACAGCTTGAAATATTACAGCACTGGTATGATGCCCTGGCATATGGCTGTTTCCAATGATGATAAATATCTTTATACAACCAACCGTATGTCAAATAATGTTGTACAAACAGATCTTACCAGCGGTACTACCAAAACATTCACTGCTGAAAATCTTACGATGCCCCACGGAGTTGCCCTTACGGCTGATAACCGTAAACTAGTAGTAAGTTCATCCATGGGTGATGTATTATATATTGTGGATGCAGAATCCATGGTCATGACTGGGATGATTGTGCTGATGGATGGCGGTATGGATATGGACAACATGCATATGCCTACCGGCGTAGCTGTTGTGCAGGACTAAATCCGGTTTTATTTTTTCTTTGCTTGGTTGACTACTGAATCTATTGCTGCCTGGATCGCTTCCTGATCCCCTAGATAATAATGCTTGATCGGCTTTAGTTTATCGTCCAGTTCATAGATCATGGGTACACCTGTAGGTATATTGAGACCAACAATTTCTTTATCTGTAATATTATCCAGGTATTTTACCAAGGCCCGCAGTGAATTCCCGTGGGCAACGATCAACACCTTCTTTCCGCTGCGGATAGATGGTGCAATGGTTTCTTGCCAATAGGGCAGAAAACGATTTACTGTATCCTTTAAACATTCGGTCAAGGGAACATCTTTTTGATCCATATTTGCATAAGTAGGATCATTTCCGGACCAGCGTTTATCTGATATTTCCAGTGCTGGAGGTTGTGTGTCGTAACTGCGGCGCCAGATCAGAACCTGCTCATCGCCATATTTGACAGCAGTTTCCGCTTTATTCAAACCCTGCAGCGCACCGTAGTGCCTTTCATTCAAACGCCAATTATACTTGATCGGTACGTTATCTATTTGCATTTCCGATAGGCAGATTTCCATGGTACGAATTGCGCGGGTTAGTACCGATGTATAGATCAGATCAAAAACGAATCCTTCTTCTTGCAGGATCTTTCCGGAAGATTGCGCCTCTTGTTCCCCTTTTGGGGTCAGATCAACGTCGGTCCATCCGGTAAAACGATTCTCCAGATTCCATTGGCTTTCGCCGTGACGCAATAAAACAAGTTTAACCATGAATACTTTCCTATCAGAAATTCGATCAAAACTGTTATTCTTCAAAATGCCAAAATATATTTAACCAAAGAAATTGAGGAAATAATGATGAATGAACGTGTTGCAGTAAATGAATTTGTACGGCGTCAAACAAGAGAATCCGGGAAATCATTTTCAAGTCAGCTTTCCTTTGAAGATATTGCGCGGCATGCTGAAGCACAGATGTCCGCCGGACATTTTAAGGAGGGTTACCGGAATGGCGTAAGACTCGTAGTGGCAACAGCGGATATTACCAAACAATTTACTTGTCCCTTTGTAAAGATTGATGCAGCAACAGAATTGTCCGCAAAATATGTCCAGCGCAGATCGGATGAAAATTTCTATATCCAGGTTCGGGCAAAAGCGGGGATATTGCTTCCCGCTGGAAAAGTTGAACTGATCTTATATCGTCATGATGTGCTGGCGGAAAATGATGAACAAAGTACTGGTGCCGAATGGGAGTTGATCAGTTTTCATGCATTGCCGGAGGGTATAGATGAAATGCCAATGGGACCGGTGACCATGATGCGCAATCAGTTGGAATTTCCTGGTGGTACCAAAGCCAATTATTCCACGGATGAGTGGGCCCATTCCGTGGAATTCTGGCAGCAATACGCTGCCCTGGAAATGGAGTAATTGATCAATAGTATGAATGTTGGTCAAAAATCGCCCTGGGTTGCGATGCTATTTACAGCGCTGGCTGGAGGTATGGGTTGGGGCATCCGCGGTCAATATGGCCATGAAACTGGTGCCATGCTGGCCGGGTTGCTGGTTGCATTGGTGCTGGTTTATCTGTTTGGTTATCATTTGAGTTCCTTGTCAGCAGCAAGGGCTGTTGCTCTGGCCACTGTTGCTATTGGTTTTGGCGGTTCCATGACCTACGGGCAAACCCTAGGATTAACCCAGGATGCGCCGTTGATCGGAAATATGGCTGCCTTACGCTGGGGTTTATTGGGCACCTTTATTAAAGGTTCGATCTGGATCGGATATTTTGGCCTGTTTCTGGGATTGGGTTTAGGTGGAAAAAAATATACTATGGTTGAAATGGCACTAGCGCTGATTGTGGCAATATTTCTTTTTTACCTTGGTATATATGTATTAAATGAACCTTTTGATCCTGCCAGTAAAAAATTACCAAGTATTTATTTTTCTGATCATTGGCACTGGGAACCCGGGGAGACGTTGAAACCGCGGCGAGAACAATGGGGTGGATTGCTTTTCGCCCTGGGCTGGCTGATCGCTTACACTGGTTTTATTAAGAAAGATCTATTGGCCAGGAATATGGTGCTCTGGGGCATGTTGGCTGGTGGGCTAGGTTTTTCTCTTGGGCAAAGTGTACAGGCCTACCACGCCTGGAATGTGGATTGGTTTCAAATGGGGTGGCTTGCCAGTATTGAACCAAACATCAACTGGTGGAATATGATGGAGATTACTTTTGGTGCAGTTTTTGGCTGTGTACTGGCCCTTGGTTTATGGTGCAATCGGCATCATATTGCAACAAATAGATTCGATGAACCGATCGAACTTGGATTCAAAACAGAACTTGGTTTGATGGCTATCCATATTTTTGCACTTGTGACCTGGAATTTTATGTCTTTTTCCACTTTTGACTGGTTTGCCGATCGGGCGCTTACGATGGGATTGATTCCCCTCCTGGCGATCCTGGGTGGTCGTATCTGGCCTTATTTCGTGTGTTTACCAATTACAGCGTTGCCAATTGCTGGTAAAACATTGCGTCAGTTGGCCTACCGTACCGATGATATATCTCTATTGTTCGGCTGGTTTATTTATTTTATGGTCCCCTTGGCCTTGGTAACCTGGTTTGCAATAAAGCTGATCCAGCGCCCTGATAAGAAATTGAATGGGCATTTTTTTAGCCGCCGGACACTGATTATTAGCACAATCTTCTATTTTGTTCTGAACTGGGCCTTTTTCGAATTCCCCTGGCCATGGTCCGATTGGACAGCTCGTACTCCCAGCGGTATCATATTTATAATATGCGCAGCAGGTCTTCTACTATTGACTTTTTACTTCGATCCCAGAAAGGGAGGGTGGCAGTTTAATTCTTCTTGAGACCTACTAGAATGATATCCTGATCCCCAGCTTAAATCCCCTGGGGTTTAAGAATGCAGTCTGAATATTATCCGGCATATTGATGTACGCCTTATTATCCAAGATATGTTGTACAACCCCCGGTTCTGCGTTCTGCCATTGACCGTCAATGAATTGCTTATACGTTGCATTAGTATATACATAGTAAAGTTCATTTGGATCTCTTGATTCCATTACCACAGCTGGAGGCAGGAGGTAATCACCCCGCACTATGTTTATGGGCACAAATTCCACGTTTGGTTTTGGGTAATCACCTGGCTGATCATTGCCCGGAATAAACATATAAGGATATTCATAAAACTCAACATCATCAAATACCTTGGTTGGTAGGTGTAAGGAGACCATGTAGTCATTGTAATCACTTAAGGGATTTTCCCCGGTTATAATGAAAGGATGTTCGAAATACATAAACTTCAGATTTAACAGGTTGGTCACATCAATAAATAATTGTATTGTTCCAAACTGAGTCTTGAATTTTTTACTGAAGCGCAGATCCAGACTGTAGAAATCCTTTGTACGTACGTTATTTTTTATTGTTGGGTGCGGTATATACTGCACCCCAATTTTATCATCTACCTGATCAAGGATCGGCCCACTCCAGGTAAATACTTTGCCGGCACGCCATTGACCTAAGAGATCCATATGCCAATTAGATAACGGGCGCAATCCAATTTGTTCAGGTATAAAAAATTCCAGGTTCAGACGGGCATATGGTTGGGTTATAGGTTTCATTTGGTAGTGGTCCTGAGTTATGCTATAGTATTCATTCTCATCCAACGGGTTTTGAATAATTCCGGTTATACCGAAATTTCCAGAACTAAAATTCATATAGGTATAATTCAGGAAACCCCTGACCCAATTTCCCTTAACTTTGCTCAAAGTCAATTCCAGGCCACGGATATCATTATAATTGTTGGGTATTGCGATTGTATAGATCATTGCATCACTTACGAACGCCTGAAAACTGACCTGCTTATCCACACTGCGGGAATAACCTGAAAACTGCAGTAAATATTCATTGGTCAATATCCTTTCATAACCTATTTCATAAGCGCGGGTCCTGGGCATGGGCATATTGGGATTACCCAGTCCGGTAATAGCACTGCGATTGACCGTAAAGGACTTTTCTTGCATCCGATACAGGTACTGGGCTTGGGGCATCTGGCGGAACTGTCCGTAATTGAAATAGAATTTAGTTTTGTCTGTGATTGGGAATGATATACCAATTCGCGGACTCAACGCCACCTGTTTTTCTGCGCTGACTGTTGCGGCTGAATCCTTTCGAGCATCGTTATTTTGCTGGGTAAAGAATTGATCAAAATCACTGAATATGTGGTTTTCACCTCCGGCAGAAAAATAGTCCATTCGCGCACCCAGTTTCATAACCATTTGATAAAATGTGAACTTTCCCTGAATATATGCAGCTCCTTGCTGCGGTGTGGCTGTCCATGATTCATGCAGTCGGTAAGGCGATTCATAATCTATATTTTCGCCAAACAAGAGATTAGAAATTGACCCAATAGCCATGACTCTGGTATCTACCGCATCATTAAATTCTGAAGATATGTCATAATTGCTATATATATATTCAAAACCGGCTTTCAGTTGGGTGCTGGAATTCATTTGTTTGGTAATATCAAAATTCCCCGAAATAACAGACACACTTGAAGTATCTCTGTTCTTGGTGATATTTTTGAGATCAGGACGTAAAAAATAATCTGAACGCAAGTAATGCATTTTCATTTCATAAAATGTGCTGGCATTCAGTGTGCGCGATAATTTACCGGCGAACATACTATGATTAATATCTGATAGACCAATACTGGCATTTTTAAATAGTCCCTCTGTCCTAAAAAAATCATTTTCAAAACCCCAGGGGTAGGCCGGTATTCCTGCCTCCATAACTGTACTGATCGAGTCTGCGGTGCCCTTTTGATTGGTGAATAAACCGCTAAGAGTGAGTTTAAGATCTGGTTTAATATTTGAAATGAGTTTGAATTGAAATGTTTCATCCTGACGAAGATCTTCACCAAATTGCTCCAAATAAGGTATAATATTATTTCGATAGGATGTCAGAAACCGCAGATTGCCAAAACGTTGACTCAGTGGTCCGCCTATGGTCAGATCTATATCATGGCCGGCATCGTTAATTGGTTTCCATTTGCCAGGAAAATTCAATCGTTGGCCGGAACGATTTCTTATAAATAAATCCGCGCTAAAATGATCCTTGGGTGGGTCTTTCGTAATAATCTGTACCAGACCGGAACGGACATTTCCATAAGCAGCATCAAAACCACTGGTCTGTACTTGTATCTGCTCCACCGCTGTGTAGCTGAGTCCGGTAATAGGACCATTGGTTCGTCCTTCTCTTAGGTTTATCCCATCTACAATAAATGATGTAGAGTTAATATTCCCGCCTCGGATTGTCATATTTGGTTCAACACCTGCTTGCAGGCGGACCGCGTCTTCAATCGTAGTTATAGGAAGATTTTCCAGATTTGCAGCATCCAGGTTGATCGTATTCGCCGATATGCCAGGTCTGATCAACTCGCGCTCTGCTATAATGGTTACTTCTTCACCTTTTAAGACTTCTTCGTCAAGTATAAAATTGATATTCGTGGTCTGGCCGGGGTATACCTTTATATCTATAACAGTTGTCTGGGTATAGCCAATATAGAATGCCCTAATGCTGTATGTCCCGGGAAGTATGTTTGCGATAATATAGATACCGCTACTGTCTGTTGATCCTCCAATGTCGGTACCAATAAGTAGAATGTCTGCTCCGCGCAGAAGCGCGCCTGTAGTTGTTGTTTCGACCCTGCCGCTAATGTTACCGGTCTGCGCCTGAATTGGATAAGCTGTAATGAAAAATAACGATAGCCAGGATAGAATACAGTGGTTATTAAATAGAAAACGCCAAAACCAGTATTTGTGCATTTTCTATTTTAAGACAATTTAAACAATGAAACGAATATCTAGGTTAAAAGTATTACGGATTACTTTGCTTAGGCATCAAAATACTGTTGTGTAATGTCGACGTAAATAATCAAGTGTTGCCCAGGATGAATCAAACTGGATTGTTTTTTCACTTTTTTGTTCCAGTTGACCAGTTCCGAAACGGATACATTAAAACGATTGGCAATGCGGCCTAGAGAATCACCATTTCTGACCTGGTAAGCAACCTTTTGTATTGTTTCTGGGCGGGATACGTCCGGCCTATTTTCGCATTGAAATAATTTAATTGTTTGGTCAATCTTCAAATAATCTTTTGTCTTCATGTTATTCCAGACGGCAAGTTCATCGATGGTCACCTCAAACTCCTTGCTTAAATCCCACAACGAGTCCCCGCGTTTTATCTTGTATTCTGTATAGTGTGGGTCGTGCTCATCTGTCGGAAATACACTACCAGGTAAAATTTTTGGAACCAGCAGTTGCTCTCCCGCAATGATCGTATTCGATGATAATTTGTTGACCGCTTTGATAAGCACCACTGATGTGGAGTAGTTTTTTGCGATTTTGCTCAAACAATCACCACTAATGATATTATAATGAACCCATTGGATTGAACCTTCTGTTGGCAAGTCTGCAATTAAAGCATTCATTAACGATTCATTTTCTACCGGAATCAGGAGCTGATGGGGTCCGTCAGGAGCTGATTGCCAGAAATTGAAACCTGGATTAAGCTGGTATATATCTTCTAGTTGTAGATCCATTATATCCGCCAGCGCTGTTAAATCAATTTGTGTGGGCCAGTTCACAATGGTAAACCTGGCACTATTTGGTAATTCGGGCAATCTTATGCCTAAAGAACTGCTATTATCAATTACGTGAATCAGAGCCAGCAGTCGGGGTACGTACTGTTTTGTTTCCTGGGGTAAACTCAAAGACCAAAAGTCCGTGCCTTTGCCCCAAGCTGCATTCCGCCTTTGGACATAGGAAACGGTGCCTTCACCAGCGTTATAGGCGGCGATAGCAAGGAGCCAGTCGCCATCAAATCTTTTATGTAAATACGTTAGGTAATC
>CAJXWT010000014.1 GCA_913062595.1 uncultured Fidelibacterota bacterium | reverse complement strand
GAATTTGTGACCATCTAAAATATGCGACTGGTTGAGCCGACCAATCAGGCGCACTATTGTATGTTATCCATGTATAAGCCGTACTTTCATTTACAAACTGAAAACTGTCTGGCGGCGTCAAAAAAGATATGTATGAATCTGTATTTCCACATGGGGGATCCACACAATCAAAATCATCTGATGAGTTTGAAGTTGAATTCCATTGCGCTGTTACCCAATTAAGATCATCCAATCCCTCCAATCCTGGGCCTGGATCATAAAATGTTTCTATGAACGGCAATGATTCATATGTAGTCGTACCACTTACGACTACGAAATCTCCGCCATGGGAATCGGTTACCTGGCCTAATCCAAAGGAACTGAATAACAGGAAAAGAAAAATAGCAGCAATATTTCTCAATGAACTCATTGTATGGTCACAGTAGCGTTTCGGACTCCACGAATAGATATACTTTCATCCAAAGGTGTGACCAATTCGCATTGTGTAGTGTCGTATTCCACCATTGTTTCGCCAGTGTTCAAGGCTGTAAAGTAGATCTCGGCGATATGCCCCGTCTCCGTTACATAGGATAGAGCACCTTCAGCACCCAGATACCAAACAAATATATCGAACTCTCCAAAAACTGCGGTATAGGTAAATAATGGTGTATTGGTCCCGTCATTTGTGAATAAAACACCCGGGAGAATTGTATCCAGCTGTAAAAGCTCTGCATCATAAGTAACATGCGTATGCACCCCAGCGAGGGTTGTATCATGTTCAACGATGTAAGACCCAATCGTTACCGAATCACCATTCGCTACCGTCTGGGTCAATGGATGCATCGTCAAAGCCGGCGGAAATACACCGGCAATTGAATCAGCAATAACGTCTATCGGATTATCGAGTGTTATCTCATAGGTTTGGCAGGAAAACCAAATCCAGCTCAGGCTGACAGTTATGGCCGCCAAGCGATACGCCTTCATAATGTCCTCCTTCCTATGTTTTCTCTTGAAATTTTTGTGAATTTATGTCAGAGTTAATTAAAAAGAAAAATAGTTACTTTTTCATGTGATATACCGCACAGGTTAATAATTGTAAACGCAGGGTAATGGTAACGAAAAGAGAAGGAAAAAATAATTTGTTTTTTGTACAGTCAGTTTTTGTGCTTTTTTTGGGTACTTCAAAGTGCTGATAGAAACGATAACAACGGGTTGAAATGCACCAAAAACACAGGCTAACTACTGTGAATATGGTTCCGGGCCATGAATATATTTTTGTGGTCTGGGACCAGCAAGAAAGGCGTGCATGGCATTAATGGCCCACACCGTACCAATCATATAGCCTGTGCTGACCATTGTATCATTGTAACTCTTGTGCGCATTATAATAATTTATAGTTTCCTGGCGAAGTTCTAACACTTTATCTGGATCCGTTTCTGCATTATACAATTTGGTTGTTTTATTCATGTTATCTACCGCAAGAGCGTATTGGGAAAGATTGAATAAAAGCAAACCAAAAAGAAGTCCCTCGATTGATGGAAATGCATATCCCATAACCCTCTTGTTCGAGTAGAACTGCCCCCAGCCAGGTGCCACTGTCGAACGCCATAAGGCACCAAATGGTGTCTTTTCTTCCTTGATATCACTGGGAAGCTTGGGAAATAGATTGCGGCGTTTTTGCATCAAGGCAAAGGGCGGATCGGCACCGATTATGGCCCAAGAGGCGATATTGGACTCTGCGGCCAGCGCATTTAACACATCCAGTATATTTATTTCAATCGTACTGACCGTACCTCCGGACTTTACAGAAAGTATTTCACCGGTCAGAACAGAGCCAAATTCACCGACTTCTGTGCCGCCATACATCACGTAGTCCGCACCCAGTTCCTGGCCGATGCCGATTATAATATCCCGATCAGGTAAATCTCGTTCAGGATCCTCAAGATCCACGTATTGACTAACTACTTCCAGCGCTTCCCGCGGGTTAATAATCTGCATCTGGGCAGTTTCCGCAAGCTGAAGAGACATTGTGGTGAACAATTTTCCATATTGCTCAACAGAAGCGCTATCCATTGTGAGATCTATAAAGGCAATCTTGCCTGTATAATCAGCACCCCGATTCACGCCGATTAGGCCCAAGCAAAGAATAATGATTTTACATCTGAATATCAATTTCCACCCAGTTCTGGCTGATATCGCGTATATATAAATTCTGCATTACGATCAGCAACTATGATCTGGTCATCGAATAATTCATCCAGGTAATACACCCGCAATCGATGGGCCCCAGCTTCCAGGTTTAGTTTGATCTTTTCATCGCGCCAGGTATGTTCCCCATTCAATTCAAAAGTAAGCCCCTTTTCCTTGGCTCGAAATTTTATTTTGTACATGGGGTTCATTATAAAATCTGCAATAAGTCGTTTCGCGTCCTGGACTGCTATTTCATGTATAGCGGGAGCATAGCCTTTTGCCTCTAGCCTAATCTCATGGACCCCCGGCTTCACTGAATATCCCTTAACAGGAGCAGAACCGATTTCCTTGCCATCCAGAATAATGGTAGCACCCTTGGGCAACACTTTCACATCCAGCGTTACCTGGGCCATTACTGAGACCACAAAAACCTGCAAAATCAGGAACTGCTTCATTGCTTGGCTAACTCCAGATCATCCTGAGGACTCATAAAATAATTCCCAGCGTAGATCACGTCCTGTTCTCGAACCCAACCGGATATCATTTCTGCATTTTCATCCGACCAGAATATTTCTACCAGGCCATACAGTCTATTTCCCGCCACCTGTGTGACGGCAACAATATCATTCTTTGCAAGCAGGAATGGAGTAAAAGAACCATTGGATGAGGCTATCCGGAAATGGGTAAGATTATTTATTACAATATATAGATTACCTTGTTCAACAAACTCTTTACTGGGACCTAGTGGAAAATCCATTTCTAGATTGAATTTTCCATTGAATTGTGCATCCTTTTTTACTACCGGAAATAAAGATCCAACACCAGCCGAGACAACAATATCATTCCGATAGCCATATTCGTTTGGCAGTTCAAACCGATAATCACCATCCAGTCGGGATTTCGTATAGAAAGTTCTGCCGGTGGAATCTGCAGCAACCAGCTGGATGCCGCCCAGCATGCGGTCATCGTAACGACGAAATACTAATCCCTCAACGATCGCTGGTGTCTTGATAATTTTACTGACTGGCAAGGTAATATCACCATAGCGAACGCCAGTGAATTTTATTTTTATCTCCGGCATATCCCGACCCTGTGGCGAAATAACAAAAATGGTCCCATTTTTATCAGTAGAGAGCGTATTCTGAGGCAGATAAACCTCAATCTTCTCCTCGGGCATGTACGTAGCAGCAAAAAGTGCGTCCACTTCATTATCCTTATCGTAAATGTATACCTGATATGCTTCCGGCAGAGTATTCACAACTTGAAGGGGGGCATATATATGTATATCCCGATATTCATACCTGAGGGATATTAAAGGGGGACGCTGGGTATAAATTGGATCTGAATACTTTGGCGCGAACATATAGCCGCAACCGGACAGGACGAACATCGCTGAAAAAACTAGAAAACTAGTATGTGGAATCCGCATGTTTTTCATACCTGCTATCACAAATATGTATTACAATTTATCACATTGTGGATATATTATTCAAGATTATAGTATATTATAACGTGCGGCCGTGGGGACATTTACTGTATGTCCCATTATCTTCTTTTTTAATCGCCACCATGGTAATGATTGCTGTGCAGGCCAGTCTTTTCTTTTTCTGGGACCCTTCTGCATAAGCATCAATGATGACCTGAAATGATGAGGTGCCTGCTTTAGATACATGGCCTTCGAAATTCACCCATTCTCCCGGATAGACTGGTTCTTTGAATTCAACTTTATCAATGGCCCGGGTGAGGGCACCATTTACCCCTGTTCCTTTTAAAAATCGGTAAGCAACTTTGGCTGCAGCCAGATCCATCCAGGAAATCATTTGACCGCCAAATAACGTGCCTACGTTATTGGCATCATCCGGCATAACTAATTGACTATACTTGGCTTTATACTTCAAGTTTTACTTTATATTATTTATATTAAATCTTATCATATAAAAGTATAGCCTCGCTAATAAACCCTCGAGAAAATCTATTTCTCTGAAGAGCACGCCACACCAGCGAGGCCATGTTCTATATTATCTATTTTTTTTACTTCTAGGCAACATTTATTTCAAATCAATTAAAGTGTGCCGAATAATACTTTTACAGTCCCTTGGCTGCAAGGCGCTTACCTTCCTCTATATCAACTTTGTTTAAGAAAAAGGCACCCAAAATAAATAACAACAAAATTGATAAAATACCTAACCGCGCACTACCAGTGGCCAATGCGATCGTACCCATAAGTGCTGGACCAATGATTGCCGCAAACTTGCCTAACATGTTATAAAAACCAAAAAACTCTGCTGACTTAGCTGGTGGAATTATTCGTGTATATAGACTACGGCTCAGAGCCTGAATACCACCCATAAAAAGTCCAATTAATATTGCCAGAACATAAAAATGCCATGCTTCGGTCATGAAATAACCAAGTAACGTAATAAAGGAGTAGGCTATAATGCCCACCATAATCGCCGTTTTGGTACCAATCTTAGAAGCCAACCAGCCATAAATCAAAGCAGCTGGAAAGGCAACAAATTGGACTATCAAAAGTGCAATGATCAAACTCTCTCCAGGGAAATTCAATGACATACCATAATCAACAGCCATTCTTATTATCGTATCAACGCCATCTATATAAAACCAGTACGCCAGCAGGAATGTACCGACAACTTTCATGTTGCGGATTTCCTTGAAGGTTTGAACTAATTGTATCCACCCCATTCGAACTGCATTTTTAAAATCAACGGTGTCATAATTTTTAGGTTCAGGAACAAATAAAATTAATGGAATAGTAAATACTGCCCACCAGACCGCAACGCTTAAAAAAGATAGTTTAATTGCTGTTGCGCCGTCGGGAATACCAAATATTTCTGGCTTAAGATACATAAAGACATTGACAAGGAAGAGCAGCCCGCCACCCAGATAACCTAGGCCAAATCCCAGCGACGACACTACATCAACCCTTTCTTCGGATGCCAGACCAGGAAGCAGTGCATCATAAAAAACATTTCCACTGGCAAACCCAATAGTTGCCAAAACGTAAAAAAACACTGCCATCTGCCAGTTACCCTGAGCTACCATCCAAAGCCCACCGGTCATGATCACACCCAAAAACGCAAAGAGTATCAGGAATTTTTTCTTTGTGGACCCCTGGTCGGCAACTGACCCGAGAAGTGGCGCCAGAGCAGCTACCACAATTGAAGCAATTGAATTGGCCATACCAAGATAGAATGTGCTATGAGTTGGATTATTCGGATCCGCCCAGTATTCCTTGAAGAACAGCGGGAAAAAACCAGCCATAACGGTGGTTGAATAGGCGCTGTTAGCCCAATCGTAAAATGCCCAACTCCAAACTGCTTGTTTATTTTCTTTCACGAGAACATTAAAGGTATGAAATATTCATATAATAAATCTACCATGCTTGGAAATAGGCCTGAATGCCCAGCCAGGCACTGGCAAAACTATACGTATGTCGTGTAAAATAGGGGAACGAAGCACCGAATTCTATATCAAATTGCACTGGTCCAATACTCTTTGTGGGATGCACATTGTGTAATGTAACCAATACATATTGTCGAATTTGCGTTTTACGGGTGTCATGTACTGTTTTCCCGTTACTAAGCTGGCGACTCACCATCCAACTATTCCAGGTCGAGTCATTTGAAAAGACAAAATCTTTTTGAGTCTTTATGCTATTGATCCCGCCGGTAATTGAAACCCTGTCAGGCCATAATTCCAGCTTACCCGTCGCTGATAATAATAATTCATCACCTAACTGACGCAAATAAGTTTTTCCGATCATTGCTATAATTGAATCAGGATTTGTTTCTGCACCCCACAAAAATGACACGGGTGTATTGACCATTTCCCTACTGTACTTGGCCCGTTCGATCCGCCAGGTGATATTCACCAATCTTTCATTAAAGTATTTGAAGAATTCACCAAATAATGATAATGAATAACGTGTAAGTCCATTGCCGATTGGCAATTCATTAAACTGGCTGGGTCTTCCTGTTGTATCTTTTACACTCGTACGATATGGCCCTAATCTTTTGGCGCTAGGCAAGCGTAATCCGACACCAGCATAAACTGAAAAGGGCTCTTTGCCAGTCCATGAAGGAAAACCATATAATAAAATATTCATACCTAACGTTGCATCTCCAAGGCCGGAACTGGATTTATTTTTAGGATAATAAAAAGCCAGCAGTGAATCCAGGTTGGTCGTCAGCGAAACCACTTCTTCTTTATAATCATTTTCAATTTTTTCGGTAAATGAGCTGTAAGACGGTACGTGTAAACTAAAAGTCATACGGGGTGACAATCCAAATTCGATCTTAATATCACGGCGATTAAAGCCAATTTTACTTGTTCGATGTACCAGAGCAGCCACTGTAGAATCATTGGCCATAAAGGCAATATCCCGGATTCCCTTATTAAGTAGTCCGCCCGAGCCGATCCAGTTACCACTGCCTACATGATTCGTCATGGAAAAACGCCAGACACTTCTTGGAACAGTAAAGAATGTTTGTGCACACAAAAAGGATGAAAAGAGAATAATGACCCAGAACAATTTATTCATAGAGCAGAAAATTTTGCCGGAATTCACTGAAACGAAGCACGTCGTGCAACCAAAGTGGCGGTAGGTAATCAGGTGGTTTTCCCTGGGCGGCAAAAATCCGTAATAGATTATAACCAAAAAGTTTGTCAACATATCCTCCGGCTATCCATTCAAAATGCTTTCCGTACAGTTTATAGGTCAGCATCATTAGTGCAGTAGACGTGGCAAGCGGGTCAAAATCATTGCGATTGGTCACTTCCATTAACAGACCGCTGCACATTTGTCCAGCATAATAAGGGCCCCGTTCGGCATCATGAATCGCTTGCGGTTTATAGCGTATTTGGTGAAAGCGCACTCCAGGCAAATCCAGACCTTGAACTTTTTTCCACAGTATCCTCCCCGATATCCATGGCGCGCCAATGCGGAAGAAAGGCTGGTCTGTTCCATGACCAATGTTCAGGTTTGTTCCCTTAAATAAATACATACCCATATAAGCCAGTAATGATTCCACACCCTGCACCCCGGGTAACATTGAGGGTACAGGTAATCCAGTATCATCTAACCACATCGTCCGCTCCCAATTTGACAAGGGAATAATGGTTAGATCTGCGCGTGCTAAATCTTTCAGCCATCCCATTTCGTTCACCATCAATGCATATTCTCCAATCGTGAGACCATGGCGGATAGGCACCAAATGGTAACCTTCTAATGACTGATATGCTGTACGTACCACCGGTCCATCCATTACGTCCCCTCGCAATGGATTCGGACGATCGAGCAATAAAACTGGTTTACGATACTTTGCCGCGGATTCCAGCACTTTTGACACCGTGGTCATGTAGGTAGTATAGCGTACACCGGTGTCCTGCATATCGATCAGAATAAGGTCCGCATCACGCATACTCCATTCTGGAGGATACAGAACACGTTTAAACAGATCAATCACCCGGGCTCCGAATATGGGATCAATTGACTTATTCCCCATCATTTTCAGTTTTGGATCCTCACTGGCAAATAAACCGTACTGCGGCAGAAAAATCGCTAACACATGAACATCGTCAACTTCTCGTAGTAAAGTTAGTAGATGCTGGCCATTTCGGTTCACGGATGCCTGGTTGCAGAGTATTGATATTGTCTTACCTTTTAGTTGCGAAAAATCCATTTGATCCAAAACATCCAACCCTGTATAAACATCTTTCATAAATGACAGATCAGGTATCGCCTGTATTTTTGTATAGGTATAATCCTGGGCAGATATGAACCCTATCAGAAAAAGTGTAATGATAAATTTATTTGGATTGCGCATTGGCTATTGGCTTAAATCGATTTTGAAATTGTGGTAGTATAACGCTGATTGTGAGCATGATAATGGTACCAAAAAATACATACCAGGTCCATGCCAATGGCGTAGCCTTCCATAAGTAAATCATCGTGATGATCGATATGGAAAATCCCCAGAAAACCGATTGATTCGACACCTGCCAGTTAGTCAACCGTAAAATGAAAAATCCAAGAATTGCACCATAAATCACTGAGGCAATACTTAAACCGACTTCCACCAAGGGGCTTTCCGATGATCTGAAAAGCATCGCGCCGCCAATCAATACAATGGCCCAGAAAACAGATACCCATCGCGCTGTGGTCAAACCAGTAGTGGGCTTAATTGGCTTTATCCAGTCCACTACCGTGGCAGAAGCCAATGAATTAATAGATGAACTTAATGTTGACATAGCAGCTGCAAAAATCCCCGCAACGAGAAAGCCTGTAAAACCCGGTGGTAAATGAGTTAAAATAAACCATGGAAATACCAGGTTTGGCTTCAAAGGTAAACCATCATAAAGGACCCACATGGTAGCACCAAGGAATAAAAATATTGCAAATTGTAGAAATACCAGAAAACCACTTAAAACTAGTGCTTTTTGGCTAGCCCTTATTGACCCTGCAGACAACAGCCTTTGCACCATTAAATGATCTGTACCATGAGATGCCATGGATAAAAGAAAGCCGCCCAATACAGCTGCAATAAAATTATATGGCCTGGTCAATAAATCAGAAAGTGAAGATGAAAATCCTTGAAAAACAGAAAATTTGTCGGCCTCCCCTAAAATGAATTTTATACTGTCCAACCCGCCAGGAATCATTTCATTAATAACGTTAAATGTAACAATTGCACCAAAAATATATAAAATAAATTGAATAGTATCGGTGTAAACAACCGACCGTATACCACCTATAAGTGTATAAACCAATGTAAACAGACCGATTATCGCTATGGAAGCGCCAAAAGTCCAACCTGTAATCAGTGTTAATGGTATGGCTGTCATAAACAACCTTACTCCATCAGCGAGAATTCTCATCACTAAAAAAACAGTGGATACAAAGCGCTGGAAGCCTACGCCCCATTTATTACCGATAAACTCATATGTGGATTGGATTCCTTCTTTATAATAGAGCGGTAGAAAAAGCCAGGCCACGACAATTCGCCCAATTATATATCCCATTGCCACTTGCAGAAAACCAAAGTTGGTGAGATAAGCCACACCAGGTATACTAAGAAATGTTAGTACAGAAGTCTCCGTAGCAACTAAGCTGAAAGCAATCATTAGCCATGAGATTTGTCCATTACCAAGAAAATATGATTTTGTATCCCGTTGTTTTCTTCCCACTATCACACCAATTAGAACGATCAATCCGATGTAACCAAATAATACCTTCATGTCCAAGGAACTGAAATTATTTCGTCGCGGATAAATCAAATAGCGCTGTCGCACTTCCTTGAATTTTATTACCTGTTCTCCCTGGATAGCCTTATACACCGATAACCTGTTCCAGTCCATAGTTGCAATACTTTCTCGTACGTCCGTACTTCCCATAGCTTTATCAAACAGAGTCAGAGCATTTTCTGATTGTGTAAATTCAATATCCGGGTAAATGGTTTTTATTTTTTCTGCTATTGCGATGGCTACCATCCATGGCTCAAGCACATTAATATCTGTAACAACAATCGATATCCCGTTACAGATTTGACCGGCAAATGGTCCTGTATTTGGTACAGAAACCGCCGGTAAAAATTTTACGCCGGCAAGATCCAATTCCTCCAGAGCAAACACAATATCCGATCCGCTGGTTATCTTGGGGTGGACAAGAATTTCATATGGACGATCCGTACTAACACCATTCTCAAGGATTTCATCTGCACCCAATATACTGGTGATAGTGAACCGTTCAAGATCATCCACCGTAGAAATGCCGGGTGAAATTGGCGCCCAGTCCAGCCCAATCTCACCCCACGGTTGTCCCTGCCAGTTATCCATTGGAATAATCATTAAATCTGCACCATGGTCATTTTCCGTATTCAATAGACGCGCCAATTCTCCAATAGTCATGCCATGGCGATAGGGGATTGGAATGAAACTTCCGGGCGACCCAAGACTATCCTGAGGTATATTTCCTGAGACCATTTCACCGCCCAATGGGTTAGGACGGTCAAGAATTATAATTGAAGTACTAGCTATTCCCCCCGCATATAATAAATGCTGTAAGGTTACCGTATAGGATTGGGATCGTATACCAATACCTTGCAGATCCACAAATAAAGCATCAAGATCTTTAATCAGCTCTGCGATTTGAACTGGCAGTGTGCCAGAAATATTAATTTGATCGAGTGAAGGTCCTTTAGCTACAGCGCTAGTACGATTATTTGAGAAGGATGTTGTATCATTCCAGTCATCCAAGGTTAAGAGCAGATCTAATCCAAATTCCTGTTCAAGAAGTTGAATAGTTCTCTTACCAGAATGGTTTACCCCGCCAGTATTGGTGAATAAACCTAATTTTTTTTCCCGGTATTCAGGCCTTGGTTTTGAAAGAAATTCATCAATACCAAGTGACAACTCTGTCCCAGGCTGCGCATTGGAAATATGCAGAAATACTACTAGAAATAATGGTATATGCACAAAGCTCTTCAAATTCATCAAATGAATATAGTTAAACAAAAGGATGTTGGAATTTACAAACCCGCAAATATTTGATTTATGTCGTTTTTACTTGCCTTTTTTATCAGACTAACTCAGTTTCTTAGTCCCAATGCCTGAAAAAGACAACGAACAGTCCAGTAGCGGCGGCTTCGCCAAAACCACTGATTTCAAATGGCTTGGTATCGGCCTGGCCATATTTGCACTCATTGCTTTCATTATGCCTATGCCGGATTCTATGGTTCTGAAAGCGGAAGAACTCTTCAAGGGCCAAGCCGGCGTAGATGTCGCTATGAAAGCAATGCATATCAAGATAATCATTGCCCTGTTATCTACATGTGTTATCTTCTTTGCGACTGAAGCAGTGCCCATGCCGGCAGTGGCATTATTAATTGGCCTGGTACAGTTATTATTCGGCATCACCGATTCGAGGAATATTGTCGGAACCTACGCCCACGATGCCGTATGGTTTATCGCTGGTTCCCTTGCCCTTGGGGCAACGCTGGTAAAATATGGTTTGGATAAACGGGTGGGTATGCTGGTGATTAATTTGGCCGGTACAAAAACACGTATGATAGTTATTGGAATTCTACTGGGGACTGCAATTCCTACTGCATTTGTGGGCGAACATGCTGTGGCTGCAATGTATGTTCCAATTGCCATGGCCCTGTATACACTTACGAACAAATCTACGCCTGCACCTAGATTAGGCACATTACTTATGGTTACTATTGCAGTGGGGTGTATGATTGGTGGCCCCATGAGCCCAACAGGTGGCGCTAGGAATGCCCTGATGATCGGTTTCCTGGCAGATTATGGTATTGAAGTATCTTTTATGCAATGGGTTTCCATGGGAATATTCTATACAGCTTGTATGTCTGTTGTAATGGCATTTATCCTACCTCTATTATTTAAGCCCGAAGTAAGTGATTTGAGCGAAGCTGTTGGGCTTCTTAAAAAAGATCTCGAAAAACATGGTGCCATGACTGGTAAGCAAAAGCTAGTAGCGCTTATAATGCTTGCAGTTGTGGTATTGTGGATTGTTGATAAATCAGTAACAAGAGATATCCTGGGGTTTTCACTAGGACTTGGTGGCGTTGCCATATCTGGTGCTGTGGTTTACATGCTGCTGGGTCTGACATCATGGAAAGATTATGAAGATAAAGTCAGTTGGGGTGTTATTGTACTGTATGCTGGCTGTATAAGTTTAGGAAGTGTATTTAAAGCCACCGGTGCTTCTAGTTGGTTCGCTGATCAAATTATGAGCCTCGTAGCGCCTCTTGGTCTAGATTCAGGTGTTGGACTTGTTATATTAGTTGGGGTCATTGGTGCTATTTTAACCAATTTAATGAGTGCTGGTGCAACTGTCGCTGTTATTGGACCTGTGGTTTTGGATATGGCAGTAACTGCAAACACAAATCCAATACTCGTAGGAGTTGGATTAGCCATTGCCACATCAATGGCCTACTGGCTTGTAATTGGAACACCGGCCAGTTCTATTGTTTATGCGAGTGGAATGCTAGAATCAAAAGATTTTATTCGAATGGCCACTGTCGGCTGGCCGGCAGCATTGATCGTGCTGGCTATAATGGTAGCTGTCTACTGGGTTGGTATTCTGGGTATTAATCCACTAGGCTCTGGTTTTTGAAGGTATAAATTATGGAAATATTATTTCTAATTATTGTGCTCGTTGTCCTGGCTCTGGCAGTCTTTTCAAGTAGAAAGGAACAGGCTTCAAAAGCAGACGATAGGAAAGATCAGGTTCGTCAGCAAAAAGAAGATTTTGCTCAAGAAGATGTGATGACTTATGGCCAAGTTCAGCAGCGGCGTGAAGATTTACTCAATGTTCTCGATGAAAATTTGGGAGATAAACCAGACCAACGAGATCAAATCAAAAAAATAATCAATGATTGGGCCGATTTGAAGATTAAAGCATTTCAGGACCGGCGTTCCTGGGTTAGAAACCCAGATAAAGGTACGGCTAGTTAGCCTTACCTCCCGCTCAGTTAATAAATATCCTTTCTGTCCTCCCGCCGATAGCAGTCAATAATACGTAGCTCGTTGAATCTATGGCCTGGGCAATATCTTCAACGTGTATCGTGTCAGTGTTATTCTGACCAAAAATCAACACTTCATCACCTACACGAACATCGGCCCCACCAAAATCCACCATAAATTGATCCATGCATACGCGACCTGCAATTGGGTAATTTTTTCCTCGAAGTCCTATATAACCATCCACATACCATGATCGCGGAAAACCATCAGCAAAACCGGCTTGAATAACACCTATAATTGTGTCCTGGGGTGCTTCCCAAACGCCACCGTAACTAACTTTCGTACCGGCAGGTACTTCTCTTAAAGTAACCACAGGTCCCTTGAATTCCATGACTGGTTTAATTCGCATATTCGTTGGTACTTCATCTGAGGGGAAAGCACCATATAATAACATACCAACTCGTACCAAATTAAAAGAAGTCTGGGGCATATTTAAGACTGTTCCGCTATTTGAAAAGTGTATATGTTTAATTTTTAAGTCCAATTCCTCGGCCACCTGCAATACTTGATTAAATTGTTCTAACTGGTATTCAGCATAGCTTAATTCACCTTCATCTGCAGTGGCATAATGACTGTAGATACCCTCACATTTTAGATGGTCATTGTTTTTAATTTGCTGAAGGATATCCACCACTGTATCAAATGGTATACCAAGACGAGACATGCCAGTATCCACTTTCAAATGGAATCTTGGACTGGAATCTGCCATGTTAAATAAGGGGATATCTTCTGGCGCAGAGAGATTTAGCGTTATATTGCGCGCAGCAGCTTCTGCTAACATATCCTTTGTTGGCCTGCAAAAAACAAGGATATCCTCTTCTATCCCAGCAGCCCTCAACTCTAAAGCTTCTTCAAAAGTGAAAACGGCAAAATGATTTACACCTTTGGATCGCAGAGCCTCGGTAACAGCTATTGCACCGTGACCATATGCATTCGCCTTCACTACGGCCATAATTGGTGTCCCATTTAACTGCTGCTTGATCAAATCATAGTTGTGGACTAGGTTTTCTAAGTGAATTATAGCTTTGGGGCCTACCATGATCAGGAACCGAATTTTTCCAATAGAAATGCCTTCAAATCTTCAAAATTATTGAATATTTCTGAACTGCAGGCCATTATCCAGCCACTCAGGTCTGCTAAAGAAATCTGATTCACAAGATAAACAGGCACATTATGCTGAAAAGCCAAAGTGACCTCACCATGCGTACCAGCTCCCTTAAACACATCTGCATTCCAGAGACAGATAATATAATCCACTTCCTCGGTTACTGCTTTAATGTCTCGCTCCACATATTGACGTACAAATTGCCGATAGCGTTCAGTATCGGATTCTTTCCAAGTCTTGTAATCAGCGGAATTTTCTTGCAGCATAAGTAACCGCGATTCTTCTACGGGGTCTATTACATCATGTCCTAACTGGGCCGACAACCAACTGGTCATATCTAAGCGCCAGCCGGAGCCCTCATCCACAGCGTATTCCATCGCTCCAGATAAATATGCAATCACTGTCGAAGTGTCCTTTTTAAAAGCACTGTATTAAGAGTGGTCCAGACCAAACCAATGCCTAATGGTGTCAGAAATAATGTCCAGTCGAAATATCCGGTAAACATCAGTCCCCTGCACCAAGCCGCTACCATACTCGTGGGCAGATTCTCCAACACTGCACTGATCTTAAGCGGGTAAAATTCAAATTCGAACAAAAGTTCTGAACTAAAAATAATGAAAAGGAAAAGAATAAACGTAACGATAAAAAAAGTGTTAATTCTATCGGTCGACAAAGAAAGTGTAATCAATCCATTACTTACAATGAGTCCAAAAAGATTCATTGCTACTAAAATATATAATAAATCCAGCATACTTAAGGAAAGATCCATTAGGTAGAGAAAAATTGTCATAGCAACCATTGAAAATATTGTGGCTTCTACTAGTGCCGTAAGCAGCGAAAATCCAACAAGCTGTAGTTTTGATAAGGGAGTTAGTGAGAGTGTGATCAAGGTTCTTGAGTTGACTCGTAAGTCAAAAAATTCACGGTAAATAATTGGTATGATCATGACGGTATTAACAATAAAAACCAATCCGGGATATAGCCATTTCTGGTAGGAAAATTTTGTGATTGTTTCCATAATAATATTCCCGATCCCTACGGTCAATGCCAAATGAATTAGGATCGGCAACGCAACCACAAAAGTAATGGTTGAAAATATTCGTCGCCGAAATAACCACCAGCGGCGCATCAAGAAGACTTGCATCAATCCAATCCCCTGCCAGCAAATTCTGAATCCAGGAGATCTCGCAAACTTAATTTTTTTATTGATAGATCTTCCATTAATGCGCCTGCCGCTTCATGTAATACTTGAAAAAACACAGCTCTTTCACGGCCATAAAAATGTAATGTATTACCTATCTTTGTTGGATTTACTACTGTGGTAACTGCTGCGAGTTTGTTAAACAATTGTTCAGTCAGATTGACAAACTCAATTTCAAACTGGTGATACCGCAAGGTACTCTCCAATAATCTGTCAAGGGTACCATCGAGGATGATCTTGCCCTGCTGCATAACCAAGATCCTGTCATTGGCCTGTTCAACTTCCGGCAAAGACTGGCTGACGTAAATTATTGTCTTTTCACCGGCTAGTCCACGAAGCAGATCCCAGGTTGCCCGTCCGGATCGTGCATCCATAAATGCAGTTGGTTCATCAATAATTAATATGGAAGGATCATGGATCAGCTCCCGAACAATCATAGCTTTTTTCGCATTACCAGGCGAAGTTATGCTAGCCTGTTTATGCAGCGAATCCATAAGATTCAAGTCCGTTGCAAATCTTTTAATCCGCTTGGTAATGTTACTATCCTTAACACCATAGACGGATCCAATAAACCGAATATTTTCCTCGAGAGACAAAAATGGATCCAGATCCGAGTTAAAGGGTACAAATCCTGTATAAGCCTGTGAATTTTTCCGGCGTTTGGTCGAATCAATACCATGTATAAAGACATTCCCGTAATCAGGAATCTCCGCACCGGCAAGCACCTTCAATAAAGTAGACTTTCCCGCATCATTTTCGCCGATAATCGCTACCAGTGAACCGCGCTCAACTCCAAATGTTAATCCAGCCAGGATTGTTTTATCACCGGCAAGTTTGCCCACCTTTTTTAATGTTATACTTGCTTCCATTACATCCAGTTAGTCAATTTGAATTTAATGTGCCTCAAACCAGCTTATACCATTTCCACAGTCTACCACCAGCGGTATGCTAAGGGGCATGGCATTGACCATTTTATCTGACACCATCTCTTGCAGTGTATCAATTTCTTGCGCAGGCGCTTCGAACAAAAGTTCATCGTGAATCTGCAAGATCATGCGTGTCTCATACCCTTCATTTATCAAGGTACGGTGAATGTCCAGCATGGCAAGTTTGATCATCTCTGCTGCAGTACCCTGGATAGGCATATTAATTGCCATTCTCTTGGCTGCTTCTCTTTGAATATGATTTTCACTATCAATGTTCCAAATATTGCGCCGACGGCCCAATACAGTTTCAACATATTTCTGATCCTCAGCCTGTTTAATCGTTCGATCCATGTATTCGCGGATACCGGCATACCTTTCAAAATAGGTATCAATTATCACCTGAGCTTCTGATCGTGGAATTCCCAACTCCTGGCTTAAGCGAAATGCTCCGGCACCATACATAATACCAAAATTCACCACTTTTGCAGTTCGGCGCATTTCCGGTAAAAGATCCTTGATGCCAACACCAAAAACATCACTGGCTGTACGACTGTGAATATCCTCATTCTTATTAAATGCTTCCATAAGTGCAGGATCCTGACTCAAATGGGCCATGATGCGCAGTTCTATTTGAGAGTAATCAGCAGAAAAAATTAACCAGCCCTTCTTTTGCGCTTTAAATGACTTACGGATTTCCCGCCCCTCATCTGTACGAATTGGTATATTCTGGAAATTGGGGTTACTGCTTGATAGTCGACCTGTGGAGGCAATGGTCTGACCAAATGTAGTGTGAATACGGCCAGTATCAGGGTTAACCAAAGGAGGTAAAGTATCTACATATGTATTCTTCAATTTATTGAGTTTCCGGTAATTCAGAATCATACCGGGCAGTGGATGTTCATTGCGCAGTGCTTCCAGTACCGATTCCGCTGTTGACCGCTGTTTCACTTTACGCAGGTTCAATACATCAAATAGTATATTGGCCAGCTGCTGTGTAGAATTGATATTAAATTCAGTACCTGTCTCCTTTATAATTTCCTTTGTAAGGTTTTCGATTTTCTTGCTTAAATCAATCGACATTTTTTCCAGCATTTCCTTCTCAACATATGTGCCCTGACACTCCATATCCATTAAGACGCTTAGCAATGGCAATTCTATTTTTTTGAAAAAATGATCCAAACCTGAATCCTGTAGTTCTTTTTGGAATATTTCCGTTAGCTGCCAGGTAACATCAGCATCTTCTGCTGCATAAAATCCCGCTTTGTCAAGTTCAACTTCCGTCATACTAATCTGGCTCTTCCCCTTCCCGATTAGATCCTCAATTGGTACCATCCTGTAATTCAAATATTCAATACTTAAATTATCTAGTTTATAAGATCGCGCTTCCGGCTTCAATAAGTGTGCAGCGATCATTGTATCACATACCAGTCCCTGCACCTCAATTCCATGACGTTTGAGAACCAGCATATCAAACTTCGCATTCTGTCCTGTCTTTGGAATATCCTTGTTCTCCATGATTGGGCGAATTATTTCGATCACGGTAGACAGATCATCATCGCCAAAATGATTTTTTTGTTTATCCTTGTAGAGTGTCGGTACATAAATACCGCTATTTGCCTTGGTTGCGAAACTGAATCCTACAATTATATTCTGCATCGGATCCAAGGAGTCTGTCTCAATATCAAAGGCAAGTAAACTGTTCGATTTTACAGAATTGAAATAGGTCTTTAGATTTTTTACTGTTGTAATAATTTTATAATCTTTATCTGATTTATTTTTCGAAGATTTCTTTTCTTCTGCAGAACCAGGTAATTGGTTAATGAGCACATGAAATTCATATTCAGTCAACAACGATTCCATTGCCTCAACATCCATATCTTGTCTGACTAATTCATCGATCTCTCGGTCCAGCGGTACATCGGTCACTATTGTCGCCAGGTCTTTACTAAGAATAGCATTATCTTTCCCTTCCAGGAGACCGTTCCGTACTCTTTTATTCGTAACACTTTCCGCGTTTTCCAGCGCTTCTTCAAGGGTACCATAATCATGGATAAGTTTCATAGCTGATTTTGGACCCACACCAAACACTCCGGGTATATTATCGGATGAATCACCCATTAGTCCAAAAAGATCTACAATTTTTTCAGGTGGCACACCCCAGCGATCCTCAACACCTTTTTTGTCATAAATTTTGTCTGGTTTGTTCCGTGTGCCTGGAGTAAAAAGAAATACATTGGCATTGATGAGCTGCATAAAATCCTTGTCCCCACTAACGATAAATACATCTAGATCTTGGTCCAGGCCATGCTTTACCAAAGTACCAATAATGTCATCAGCTTCAAAACCTGCCCGGGATAGTTGCGGTATCTGCATAGCTTCAATCAATTTCCATAAATGCGGCAATTGTTCCTGTAACTCTTCAGGCATTGGATCTCGTGTTGCCTTATAATCAGGATATTTCTTGTGGCGGAAGGTTTTTTCTTTTGTGTCAAAAATTGTAGCAACATAATCTGGATTTTCTTTCTTTAGTATTCTAAAAAGCTGATTTAAAAATCCAAAGAGTGCACTAGTTGGCAATCCATAACTGGTTATCAATGGATTGCGAATCATGGCAAAATGTGCCCTATAAAGCATGGCATAACCATCAATTAGGAACATTCGCTTTCGGGTGGTTTTCTTTGCTGCCATGGGATGCCGAAATTACCATGTCGACTTAGCAAGCTCAACTGTCAAATTTATCCTACGAGTATGTTGAAATTAATTAGGGCGCTATGTTAATATGCACTGATAGTTTGCTTAGGTATATAGCATGATAAAAATCACAGACAGTATATACATTAATGAGTCCGAGGTAAAGGAATCGTTTATCAGATCATCAGGCCCCGGTGGCCAGCATGTTAACAAAGTTGCTACAGCTGTACAGCTACGCTTTAATGCTAAAAATTCTGGGAATATTTCCGCAGAAGTTTATAATCGTTTACGTGCCATTGCCGGTTCAAAACTAACCGAAGATGGTAATTTGATCATCGTATCTCGCGAGCACCGTTCACAGAGTCAAAATCGACAGGTTGCACTGGAAAAATTGATCTCTCTTTTGCAGCAGGCAGCCAAAAAACCAAAGCGTCGGAAGCCTACTCGCCCAAACCAGGCCAGTGTGGAAAAAAGGCTACGTAATAAACGTCTGCAAAGTGAGAAAAAAAAGTCCCGGCGTAATATTGATCCATCAGCAGATTGATAATTTTCTGGTTGACGGTTTCTTTCAACCAAATATTTAACTACGGGCCTAATTTAGTAGCAACCGGTTGGTGGCAATAAAATCTTATAATTTATAATCGAATGTTAAACCGATTTGCCTGGGGTCACCATAACTAAGCCACAGTTCATCTGGATAGTCTGGTGGAATTAACCCAAAATAAAAGCCCCGAATTGCATATCTTTTATCAAAAATATTTCGAGCCCAAAATGTGATAGTGGCTGCGTCAATAGTTTTACCAAACGATAAATTTATTAGAAAATAGGAATTGGAAATTTGGTTGTGACTATCTGAAAAATAATAAGTGTCCTTATAGGTCATGCCTGTCCGCGCAAACAATCCAGATTTGTCCCGCCAATCGAATCCAAACGATCCGGTTAATTTTGGGGCCATAGCTGCTGCTCTGTTTCCACCAATCCCAATAGTTGTAGAATCCATTTGGTATGAAAATTCTTCTACCTTGGTATCCAGGTAACCTAGTGAAAAGGTTAAATGTACATTTGATGTTATAACATGATCATGGTCCCACTCCAGGCCCGCAAGCCATCCTGAGCCTGCATTTGATGTAAAATAATAAAAACTGTTGGGATCTCCCGATACTTGCTGACTGGAAACAGACACTTGTTGATCTCTTCTATTACCGATGAATACTGTCAGCCGATCACTGTAATTATCTATCATTCTTTTGAAACCCAGCTCCATATTTTGAATATATTCTGGTTCAAAAGGTCTGTTTTTTTCTGCTAGGAATGGCTGCTGATTTACGCCGCCAGATTTATATCCTTGGGCAAATGACAGGTAATAACTTGTGAATTGATCATCCTGATACTGGAGTGCCCCCTTAAATCCCACCATGCTGTGCTCTAAATCAAATTCAACAGGCGGTAAAGCAGCATCATACCCCAGATAAGTCCCGTTATAAATTATTTTGTTGGTTTCATAACGGAAATTTCCAATCAATCTTAATACAGAAGAAAAATGGTAAGCATACTGCGCGTATCCTGCAAGCACATTAAATTCATAAGTGCCTGTACCTTTAGTTGCCATCCCACCAAAAAGGTAGCCAGAAGCGTTATCCTGTTCTTTGAGGTGCTTATAGTACCCTCCAATGATAAAAGAACCAATGGAAGCCCTTAGCTCTTGCGTAAGTGATGATCGATTTTTTTCATTACTATCAAAGAATTCATAAGACCACCCTTCCACTTCAGGATTAAAATTATGGTTATCATACCAGTATGTGTCGTCCGCCCAATCACCATCATAACTGTGAACAAGATCAGTTTCAGAATAGGATGTGATGCTTGTGAGATCAATTCGCTCAGGTAAACCTAGATTTGCTCGTAGAGAAAAAGCCGTTGATTTCTGGCTATCCTGCCCTTGCTGATTTGAATAGGTCGTAAAATCCTGATTGTTGTCAGGTGCCCAAGCGTCATAACCGTTATCTAGATTCGCAATCATGATGGTTCCAACAAGTAATAATTTTTCATTAGGTTTAAATTTAAATTTTGTCCGTAACAACAATTCATCCCGTTTGTTCGAATTAGTGGTATTCTTGGACACGTTTTCCCGAAAGCCATCTGAATAATTTTTAAAACCACTCACCCGAAGGCTCAACCCCCTCATAATTTTTGCGTTGCCAACCAGGCCAAGTCTGTAGTGATTATCTGACCCATAGGTTGCTGTCAGGTCAGACTCAAAACTGTCTTGGGGTGCCGTAGACCGCAGCATAATCAAGCCAGCCATGGCATTGGGACCATACACGGAAGATTGGGGTCCTTTAAATACTTCAACCTGTTCAATATCATGCAGTATTCCAGCCATACCAAGTCCACTGAGATCAATATCGTCCAGTACAAATCCCACGGAAAAGTTGGGCGGACCTTCGCCGAAATAATGACTACGTTCGCCTACACCACGTATCTGGAAATATCGCGGCCGACTGGTACCGCCTGCCCAGTTCAAATTGGGGATGTAATCTGTTAAAAATTGAAAGTGTTTTCCCCCATTTTCTTTGATATCCCGTTTCGTAAACACAGTTACACTGGAAGCGATCCTTTGTAGCGTTTCATCCGTTAGACCCGCATGAACGATAATCTCTTCTGCATCAATTACTTTTTCCTCAAGTATTACAACCATTTCGTTTATTGCGGCTAATTCTATTGTATAATAACCAATATGAGAGAATTGAAGTATTGATCTCTCATTAACATCTAACTGGAACTCACCATCCGCATTTGTCGATGTCCCTAGATCTTCCGAAGTAATGTTCACACCTTCAATTGGTTGTGCTGAATAAGCGTCTAGTACAATTCCAGAAATCTGGGCACTGATTATGGATATAAAATGAAGGGGAATACAGAGTCTGGTTATGTAATTCATTTCCTACGCTGGCATTATCCAGATCAGGTTCAAAGGGTTTATTCTCAGCGGTTCGGTCTGGTTCAGAACAGCACCCCTTGTTTGGCTGTAATTTACACTACAAGTTCTAGTTAGTGAAAGACCAATCGATATTAGAGCTCTTGCTCAGCTAAATATATGTACCTACTTTCTCAGCCCTTTGTAAAAAGGGCTAATATGAAAAATGAGATCACCTTCAAAGCAATAATTCTTGGAATACTGCTATCCATGTTAATGTCTGGCGCTATGGCATATCTTGGTTTATTTGCCGGTATGACAATATCAGCTTCGATTCCAGCCGCCGTTATATCCATGGGTGTTCTTGCTCTTTTTAAGCAATCAAATATATTAGAAAATAATTTAGTACAGACTGCAGCATCTGCAGGAGAATCACTAGCAGCTGGTGTCATATTTACTATTCCAGCGTTAGTTCTACTTGGTTATTGGCAGGACTTTGATTACCTCGAAGTTGCAAAAATTGCTACTGTTGGTGGAATCATAGGTGTCATGTTTACTATACCACTGCGAAGAGCCTTCATCTTGGTCGCTAAACTTCAGTACCCTGAAGGAATAGCAACTGCAGAAATTCTCAAAGCTGGTGAACAAGCCAGAACTGGCACTGATGATGAAGCAACTAGTGGGTTAAAGATGATCATTATGTCTGGCCTAGCTGGTGGATTAATGAAATTAGCAGAACAGGGTTTTTCCATGTGGAATATTATTTTAGAAGGCGCAACAAATTTTGGAAAATCAATCTTTGGATTGGGTACGAATTTATCACCTGCCTTGCTTTCTGTCGGCTTAATCGTTGGTCGCAATATTGGAATCCTTGTCTTGGCCGGTGGTCTAATTTCCTGGGGAATTGCGATTCCAATTTATTCAGCCATAAACGGTTTTGAAGGAGAGCCCTTAGATGCAGCATACAATATCTGGAATTCAAAGATTAGATATATGGGCGTCGGTGCCATGGTTATTGGAGGAATCTGGTCACTTATTAAATTATTTAATCCGCTTATTATTGGTATTAGAACCAGTTTAGAAGCGCTGAAACAAAAAACCAGCGATGTCGATATCCCAACTGAAGAAAGGGATATTCCTATTAATTATGTGGGACTGATTCTACTGATTATGCTCATTCCGGTTTTTCTATTATATTTGGAAATTATCCAATCAGTGGTCATCGCAGTCTTACTCACTGTTGTAATGGTAATTTTTGGTTTTTTATTCTCGGCTGTTGCTTCCTATATGGCTGGTGTTGTTGGATCATCTAATAACCCTATCTCAGGGGTTACCATAGCAACTATTCTATTTACTTCTTTGTTATTACTTGTTCTTCTTGGTGCCGATTCAGAAGTTGGTCCAGCCGGCGCCATCATGGTAGGTGCGATCGTATGCTGTGCAGCGGCCATCGGCGGCGATAATTTGCAGGATCTGAAAACTGGCTATATTATTGGCGCTACACCATGGAAACAGCAAATTATGCAGGTGATTGGCACGGTAAGTGCAGCGCTTGTTTTAGGGCTAGTATTGGATATTTTAGACACAGCATACACAATCGGATCGCCGGCATTATCTGCACCGCAGGCTACATTAATGAAGTCGGTCGCAGATGGTGTATTCACAGGAAACCTGCCTTGGAATTTTGTATACATTGGTACCGTTATAGCTATTATTTTGATTATATTGGACATCCGACAGGAAAAACGCGGATCCGATTTTCGAATACCAGTACTGGCCGTGGCAGTTGGAATTTATTTACCTATTGAATTAACCGTGCCAATTTTTATTGGAGGGATGATAAATCATTTGGGCAAAAAAACTGGTTCATCAGTGGCTGCAGAAAAGAAGGGGCTATTACTTGCTTCCGGATTAATTACTGGGGAGGCTTTAATGGGTATTCTTGTTGCAGTACCAATATTTGTTACAGGAAATAAAGATTGGTGGCCAATCTATCCCGGATATGATATTTTAGGAATAGCCGCTTTTCTTGGCGTAATATACTGGTTATATAAAACCGTTATTAAAAAATGAAAATAAATGCATCTCTGCTGCAAAAGCTGCCTAAGGTGGAGCTTCACTGTCACCTTGATGGTTCCTTGCGTATACCAACAATCCTAGATCTGGCCAAACAAGATAAGGTTACTCTGCCAACTTCCAGTTCTGATAAATTATCTAAGCTATTGGTTATTGGTAAAACCCGAGGATCCTTGGAAGACTACATAAAACGATTCGATATAACACTTAGCGTCATGCAAACACCCGAGGCGCTAAGGCGAACTGCATATGAATTAATTGAGGATGTAGCCAAAGAAAATGTACGCTATATAGAAATTCGTTATTCACCCATATTACACACAGAAAAAGAAATGACCATAGGCGAGTCTGTTGAAGCGGTTCGAAGAGGGTTGCAGCGTGGTCAAAAGGATTTTGGAGTAAAATCTGGTATTATTGTTTGCGGAATACGCAACATCTCGGCTGCAGCATCACTGAAACTTGCCGACCTAACCGTCCGTTATAAAAATAAAGGTGTTGTTGGATTTGATTTGGCAGGTGCAGAAGAAAATTTTCCAGCGAAGGACCATCAAGAAGCTTTTTATATGATTTTGAATAATAATATCAATGCTACAATTCATGCTGGAGAAGCGTATGGACCTAGTTCTATACACCAGGCAATCCACCATTGTGGCGCACACCGAATTGGTCATGGCACACGACTTAAGGAGAATAAAGACCTAATGAACTATGTGAATGACCACCGCATCACTCTCGAGATTTGTTTGACATCTAACTGGCAGACAAGATCCATACGATCTCTGAAATATCATCCGTTGAAATATTATTATGATCAGGGAATTAGAGTCACCATAAACACAGATAACCGTTTAATGTCCGGCACCACCCTGACAAAGGAGTTTTTGCTGGCACATAAGTTATTCGGATTTAAACTGCATGACTTTAGAGAAATGATAATTATGGCTATAAAAAGTGCGTTTTTACCTTATGCTGAGCGCAAACAAATGATTCGAGGTATTGCCGATGAATTGGAACAGGAATTCGGTTTAATGCCGGAGTTTATTGAGCGAAAGAACTAATATTGATTCGTACTCAATCCTGAATTACAGCAATTTTCTCGAACCCTGACTCCCCGCCATCCCTATAAATACTTATTAGGTAAACACCTGTATCAGCCCATCTACCTTTACTATCTTTTCCATCCCAATAGGCTTGATAACCATTTACCCCTGCGTTACTGACCAAAAGCGTACGGATCACTCTCCCGGTAACGGTCATTACCTTACAGGTACTTTCATCCATTAAGCCATCAATAACTAGTGGCGAAATACTGGGCAGATGATACGGGCTGGGGAACACCCGTGTTTGGTTGTAGCTATCCTTTCGGACTGCAAAAGGCATACGCAATACACTAATTCCCTGACTGGTCGCTATATAGGCCAAACCTTCCCCATTATTAAACGCAATATCAGCCACTTCATTTGAGAGCAATTGACTATTATCTCGTTTGAAACCATTTATATCCGGCCAATACGTTGCTCCTGATGTTAGGACATGGACACCTTGTGTTGGCGAGGTGGTCCAAACATTATTTCTAGAGTCAAGCCGAACCTTTGATCCTTTTCCGTAAGAAATATTTGGGAAATATACATAACCATATTTTTTGACAGGGTCAGCATTTGAGAATTGTAAGGTCAATTGCAATAAACCAATAGGGGTGAGCGCATATAGTATATCTTCATCATTAATCGCCAATGACCATACAGTATTATTGGTATAACCGGGGTTGATATCAACTGAACCCCATTCTGTACTGGTAGGATTGATTACACTACCCTCATAATCCAGATATACCAAACCACCATTCCGTGCTGGTGATGTATTCAAATCGTCCTCAAATGAACCAATCCAAACACGACCGAATGAATCAAACCCAATAGTATTGGGCGTATAGCTTAGGATATTTCCAGAGTTAGTTACACTAAATGAGCCCCAGGATTTATTTGCATCCAGTACCGTAATCGGGTTTCCTCGCGTTGTAGCATAAGCGTTCGCTCCCCAGAGAATACCTGAGGCATCGAATTCAAGATCCTTTACAACCATATATTCATTGGCGTAATAATCCAACACTGCAGTATCTATCAAAGTGAAATTCTCAGGATTATCTATATCAATTATTATGATACCCCCTCCATGGCGACGTGGTTCAGGGTATGTCCCACGGATGGCGCAATACAGTAGACCATCTGGCCCCTGTTCCATATCAGCTACAAAACCGCCAAAATCAACGGGTATATAATCTACAGCAAAGCGTGATTCATTATAGGTTGGTGCAAGAATTATCTCATCCGATTCAGCGATATTTCGCCAACCCCATGTTTCTTTGATAGAAAGACCATACTTTGAACCGGCAACAAGCCGACCATCATTCAATACAGTTACTGCAGATATCTGGTTTGTCAGCGGCGCGTTCGGTATTTCTCGGGTCAGTGTTTGATTGTCCTGATCAATCAATGTAATACCTATCTCCGATCCAGCAATTATTTGGCCATCAGGCATTTCGGTTAAACACGTGAATGAATACCTGGAATGCACGTCCAGTTGCCAATCAATTGCCGTTTCACTCAATTTCATGAATTTCCGGTCAAGTATACCCCAGAGGGATCCATCTAAGTCCTGAGTTATATCAATGAATAGATCCGTATCGGAAAAATAATCCCAAAGTAAAGTCAATGGCATCGATGTATTTGGCGTTAACTGGTATACATTCCTTTCATGTACCAATAATAGATTACTGCCATTTGCATGCAGGCTGCTGATATTACCGGTCAGCGCTGTGTATGGCTGTCCCCAACTTGTTGGATCCTTCAGATTTGATCCTCGCCAATCACCAACAAATAATCCTTGTTCTGTGGCCACCATAACATCATCGTCCCAGACCTCTATTGCATTAATTGATTCAAAGTCTGTCGGCCAATTACGATATACATCACGATAAATCCAATTCTCATCACGATAAATAAATTCCATTAGGCCCCAGTCCTGATTTTCCAGAAACGCGACAAAACCAATAGAGTCTGTTATAGATATGTCAATAATCTCAGTTAAACCAAAATCAAATTCTGCGATGCTGTTTTGCTTCTTAAGATCGTAAACCTGAACAAAACCGTTCGGACTCACACCGCCAAGCCACAAATGGCCATACTGGCCAATTTCAACCACATTGATCCCAGTGCCGGCAAGTTGATCAATAACCGTTAACGTATTAAAGGTATCTTCATCCTGATCATATATCAGTAAACCGCCATTCGTCGCACAAACAGCTTGCTGTTCAAAACCAGTAATATCATTGATATGGAGGGGTGCAGTATACGCCAGCCACTCACCTATTCTGGCTTGTCCAAATAACACTCCCAATAGAATGAAAAGGACTGGTAATCGATTCATATCAAATTTGAAAAGGGGTAGGAATAAAACATAATATAAATATGACCAGGCAAGCATATCCTATGAGCTGATTTTCTCTGGATAAGGGTGTGTGTATATCCTGGATAGGAGGATGCTTTGCTGTGCGCATTAATACAATAATTAGAATACCCCAAACCAACCAATTTAGCGATAATAAACTGAGCGGCAGTAAGGCCAAAAGTGCTATCTGTCCCACCAATCCTTGCCGTTCACCTAACATTGCATAAGCAATGTGCCCACCATCCAATTGGCCAATCGGCAATAAATTGAGCATGGTCACTAATAATCCAATCCAACCAGCAAATGCTACAGGATGCAGTAAAACATCTTGCCCATCAGCCAGATTTGGAAACAACATTTCAGTAAGTAGTTTCATAAGCAAGGAATCCCCTAGAATGATACCTGCTTCTCCCCCATCAATTGCGATGACCTCTGATAACATGAGACCAATTATCAAAGCCGGTACAGCAATGATAAAACCGGCAATGGGTCCAGCAGCGCCAATTTGCAACAATGCATCTTTTTTATAGATAGGAGAATTTATTTTAATAAATGCGCCGAAAGTACCAATGATAAATAGAAATGGCGGTGCAGGTAAAAAGTAAGGCAGTGTAGCATCTACTTTATGCTTCTGGGCATAATAATAATGACCAAATTCATGGCAGCCCAAGATCAGCAACAGAGTCAGTGAAAAAGGAACACCCATTAGAATCTCTGCTGGATTTGTAAATGGTTGTCCACCTTGCATTAAGGCACCAGCCATTAATGTTGTAATTACTGTCAGAATAAATAAAATCTGATGGGTCTTGGAAATTTTTGGTATTCGTAAAATTACACTATCATGGCTGGATACATGAATACGAATCTCATCCCCCAATTCACTAAAATGACAGTTAATTGGCTCTTTACTGAGGATTCGTTTTATGTCAGCAATACTTGTTTCACCTAGCAAAGATCCAGCCGTGATCCACTCTCTAGCAGTTGATCCGATCTTGCGCGGGAGAAAATAACCATCAAGTTTGTTCAATAATTTACGGAATTCAGTTTCTGTCATGTGCGGTAAGGAATAATTGTTTCAATAATACGGTTAGATAAAATATTTGGTTCCCAATGATTAGTTTTCCTTTTGTTTTTCTCATACGGTGGCGAAGTTTACATATGAATATACTGTTATTCTGCTTATTCCTTTCGGCCCTTTATAGCGATGAGCCAAAAGATCTTTTGGCCGTCGATATTCGTCAACGAATCATGAATGATAAACAGATCCGCATCGTCATTCAAATCGATAATAATTCCCAACGAAATATCAGTGAACTTGATGGTTTTCTATTACGCATCAATAGCAAAGGTGATATATTATCTGAAAAGCGGATCACTTTTTTAGAGCCTGCGGATGGTGTGCTGCAACCGAAACAATCAGTCTCTAAAGATAAAGTCTTTCCGCTAAACCATCGGCGACCTGACCGTTATGAATTCTATGTCGCTAAAGTACGGTTCCCCAATGACTACCGTGTATATACATACCACCCGGCCATTGGTTTCTACCGAGTCGATTAAAAATTAAACCCCAGTGAAATAGAAATCCAATTAGGTGGTAATTGCGCATCTGGTGTAGAACTTGCAGATACATAGCGAGTAATCAGATCTAGCCTCTTCTTCCTTAGCGTGATCAATAACCCGCTGCTGAAAGAAATGTTACCTAATGTGGAGCCCACTCCAATATCTAACATCATGCGGTTTATTAGTGGAATTTTTGAATCCCGTAATCCGAATTGGACATATGCGGCAGTCTGGCTGCCCTTCAAATCAGTTGAGAATTTTATACTACCTGTTTCCAAGCGAACGCGAGTTTCGAGTTTTTCTGTCGTAAAATGCAACGGTGTCTTCATTACAATATTATAACCTGATCCAGATGCAACAGCGCTGTCACTTGCACTCCACCGATTAGTCCCACCTGTTATACCAAACTTCCAGCCTTGGAGTAATCGCATATACCAGGCCATTTCTTTATCACCTTTATCTGCTGCTTGGGGATACTTCGGCTTCAATACTACCCGTTTGCGTTCATAATCTGGTCCACGACCATATTTTTCGCTTATATCAAACGGTTTTGATAAATGTTTATCGAGTTTTGCTGCAAGGATTTCAACTGATATTGAATCAATATCTGCTTTCATACTATTGGCCCAGAATCGTGTTTCCTCAATATATCTGTATACAACTGGTTCGGAAATGCCCCCGATACGCATGTTGGCAATTATAATTGCTGAAATAACTGGAATAGTATTATGTTTTGGGTCGGAATAAAAATTATCCAGTGCTTTAATCAATTCTTTGTGCCGCAAGAGGTCCAGCGGATCATCGTAGGCATCTTCTGCCAAAACTGGCTCTACCTCCCAAGCTTTTAAATAATAATATAATCTTCCATCTAAAAGTCCATTAATGTGAGCGGCTTTTACGCGGTAAATCGATTCAGACTCTTGATTCATCTGGATCGCAATGCGGTTCCAATCGCTGCCATCCCAAAAGATGCGGTTTTGCCTCTGGCCACATAGTAATACAAAAGCAAATCCCACTATAATTAATAGGCGGGAGAACATGGTTTACACTACTGCTTTTGTTCGAGGATCATTCGGTTAATCCACTCTTTGGAATGACGTATATATTCGTCAATTGTATTCATTGGAATCCGTTCACCGAACATATTAGAGATAATTATTGCTGAAGGTAGGGGGATATAACCATTGATCGGGTCAGCGTAAAAATTATCAAGAACTTTCACTAATTCTCTGGGTGTAAGATAATCAACGGTTTCGGCATACAAACTATCGGCAAAAGCCTGCTCCATTATCCATGCTTTCAGGTAATAAAATAACCTGCCATCTAATACGCCATTTATATAGGCTATCTTCATCATGTAGGTCAGTTCTGGATCATAATCTGCCAATTTCTCTAAGCGGCGCCAATCGCTACCATTCCAAAACAGGCGATCCATTTGCTGCGCCGGTAAATATGTGATGAATATTAATAAAAGAAGGGTGACTCGTTTCATTGTACTACCACTGATTTAATGTTTACAAATTCATGAATACCAAATTCAGATAATTCACGACCATAACCGGATTCTTTTATACCCCCAAATGGCAGGCGCGGATCTGATTTCACAAAATCATTTACAAAGCAAGAACCTGCTTCCAGCACTTCCACGGCAATTTTTTTTCCTTTTTTTACATCCGCGGTAAATACAGCCGCACCAAGCCCAAATTTTGTCTGGTTGGCAAGTTCAAGGGCCTGCTGTTCATCTTTGGCTGTGATAATTACGGCAACCGGGCCGAATAGCTCATCATCAAAAGCGGGCATACCGGGAGTCACATCCACAAGCAGCGTGGGTGGATAAAAAGAGCCGGGTGGTTCAGGAATGATGCCCCCTGTTACTAATACGGCACCTTTCTCCAGACTAGCAATTACTTGCTGATGCAATTCATCTCGAGCTGAAATATTGACCATGGGGCCGATATCAATAGTCAGGTCAAGCGGATCTCCCATATTCATATTCTTAATCTTCTTGGCTACCTTATCGGTAAATTCAGGCCGGCATGGTTCGACCACAATGAAACGCTTTGCAGCTATACAACTTTGGCCTGTATTCAGCATTCTTCCAGTAATACAGGCGTTAACTGCCTGATCCAGATCTGCATCTTCCAATATTACATATGGATCGCTTCCTCCCAGTTCCAGAACAGTCTTTTTCAGCATTGAACCAGCTAATGAGGCTACAGCCTTGCCGGCAGGAGTACTGCCAGTAAGGGTCACTGCTTTTACCAGCGGATTCTTAATAACATTTTCAACCTTATCTGACCCGATCACTAAGTTTTTAAAGAGATTATCTGGGAAGTCTGCAGCAGTAAATATATCTTCGATCGCCTGGGCGCAGACTTGCACATTGGATGCATGTTTTAAAATACCGGCATTACCTGCCATCAGCGCCGGCGCTGCAAACCGGAAAACCTGCCAGAATGGAAAATTCCAAGGCATAACAGCCAGCACAATACCAATAGGCTGGTAGGACACAAAACTGTCGGAGGCTTCTGTAGCAATATCCTTATTGGCCAAAAATTTTTCTGCATTATCCGCATAATATTCACAAACCCAGGCGCATTTTTCCGCTTCCGCTATACTCTGTTTATAGGGTTTACCCATTTCTTCAGTCATCAGGGTACCGAATTCCTCTTTCCTGTCCCGCAAGAGATGCGCTACTTCTTTCATTCGTTCTGCGCGAAATGAAAAACTTGTTTTACGCCATCCGTTAAAAGCTCCGTGAACAGATTCTATTATAGCATTAACTTCATCTTCCGTCATTTCTACAAACGATTGTAGAGTATTCCCTGTGGCAGGGTTCACCGATCTAAGTGTCATGGGAGGTAAAAAATACTAGTATTTCATCCCTGCTAAATCAAGTATAAAAGCATATTTCAAGGCCAATTCTTTGTAACGGCGGAATCTGCCCGATTTGCCACCATGACCTGCATCCATGTTGGTATGCAGGTACAAGACATTTTCACCAACTTTGTAATCCCGCAATTTGGCTACCCATTTTACCGGTTCCCAATACTGGACTTGAGAATCAAAATAGCCAGCTGTCACCAGCATACTGGGATAGGCTGCATTATATACGTTGTCATACGGTGAATATGTCATCATGTATTCATATTCATCCTTTTTCCTCGGATCGCCCCATTCATCCCATTCATTTGAAGTGAGTGGTATTGAGGCATCCAGCATCGTACTGATCACATCCACAAATGGTACTGCCGCAATCACACCACGATATAATTCGGGGGCTAAATTGACAACGGCACCCATCAATAATCCACCTGCACTGCCCCCCATGGCAAATAAATGCCCGGGATCAGTGTAATTATTCTGAATTAAATATTTACTGCAATCCACAAAATCATTAAAGGTATTCATTTTATGAAACATTTTCCCATCCTCATACCAAGGTCTTCCATACGTTTGGCTGCCGCGAATGTGGGCAATTGCATAAGCAAAACCGCGATCCAATAGGCTCAGTCGGTTTGAACTGAATGATGGATCGTTTGTGCTACCATATGACCCATAGGCATACAATAGCAGGTTGCCTTGTCCGTTTTTTTCATATCCTTTCTTATAGACAATTGAAATAGGGACTTTTTTCCCATCTCTTACCCTGGCATATAATCGCTCAGAATGATAGTTTTCAGGATCATGCCCCCCAACTACCTCTGTCTGTTTCAACAAAGTGGATACCTTCATGTCCATATCATAATCAAATGTTGATCGGGGTGTAATCAACGAAGAAAATTGATATCTGAGAACATTGGTATTAAATGATGGGTTCACAGATGGATAAGCCGAATAGACTGCTTCACCAAAATCCAGATAATATTCATTCCCGCTGCGCTGGTCAATTACCCGAATTTGGCGCAAACCATCCCGGCGCTCACTGATGACCAGGTGATCCGCAAATACATCGATACCGCTTACCATTACATCTTTGCGATGGGATATTACTTCCTTCCAGTTTTGTTTTGCTGTGGCATTCTCAGGTGTTTCCATTAATCGAAAATTCATGGCCTTCCAGTTGGTTACGATGTAAAACTTATCATTGTAGTGATCTATTGTATATTCATGTTCTGTTTCCCTGGGGGAGAATTGTCTGAATTCCCCTACCGGGTCATTAGCATTTAGGATGTGATAATCGCTAACCAGCGTACTACTGTTGTAGATGATGATGTATTTATCTGATTTTGAACGACCAACACCAATGTAGAATGAATCGTCCTTTTCCGTGTAAACCCGGACATCATCTGTTTGGGATGTACCCAGTTTATGCCGGTCAATATGTTCTGATAACAGCGATATTTCATTTTTTACCGTATAGAAAATAGTTGCATTATCGTTCGCCCAGGCCACAGTACCTTGCGTTCCATGGAGTTCATCGGTCAATAGTTCTCCAGTTTCTAGATCTTTCACTTTAATAGTGTAGACGCGACGGCTCAACGTATCGACACCAAATGCCAAGTATTTATTATCTGGACTCACAGATAAATTCGTTAATGAAAAATAGTCATGCCCTTCCGCCCAATCGTTTACATTGATCATAACCTCTTCCGGATTTTGCAAGGATTCTTTCTTGCGGCAATAGATGGGGTATTCGCTACCTTTTTCATAACGAGTATAATACCAGTAACCATTATACAAGAAAGGGACAGACATGTCATCTTTTTTGATCCGACCAACAATTTCATTGTATAATTTTTTCTGCAAATTATTCGTATGCTTAAGTTGGGCTTGGGTATAATCATTTTCTTTTTTTATATAATCCACGACTTGCAGGGTTTGTTCATCTGGTTTTTTTGCCAATTTTTGTTCATCCGTTAGACGGATCCAGTGGTAATTATCAACCCTTTCTTGCCCATGAAGGGTAGTCTTATAAGGATTTTGCTGTGCGATCGGTGGTTTCATATCATATCTCTCAGTTTGTTTTGTGTAATAGTAGAGTACCATTATTATTACGATTACGGCATACCACGTGAAATTTCGGTTCATATTGCTCTTCTCCCTCTGTTCAGAAAAATAAATGGCACAAAAACTACCAAGAAATGCGCTAACGCAACAAATTCAGTTGCAAGAATATACCATGGCCATGGTCCCAAATAATCCAATAAACTCGGCACATGTTCTCCCAATTCGTTGACAGGTTTGCCGCAGATCCAAAAATAATTCGCATCAAGCAAAAGGTTGGCTATTATTGCAATGATCAAAAAGATATTCATGGCCAGCATCGCTTTCCAGACACTGGCGATTGTTGGTCGCATATCGTAAACAACGGTGGCATAAATCAAGGCCAGGATCATGCCATGATGAGCAAACCAAAACCGCCAGTATTGAAAATGGGGAAATCCGGCGGCTATATCTGGGGTAATGACAGCCTGGAACATGCCAGACAGACCCCAGAAAAACAGAATTTCATAGAAAAAATAACTACGTCTGACCATAACAAGTGGAATCAGCAAATTGGCCAAGCGGTAGAGATGGATTGGTAAATGTAATTTTACGTCAAATGTACCAGCGATGAATTCCAAAATTACCCATATCAGGTAGCTGCTCATCACCAAATAACCAATAACGCTTCCCACCATGAGTTGCTGCTGCTCGGAGAGTTTCTGCCGGGCATAAAGGGGTAGAAAAATGACCAGGAATAACGCTACGATAATTGCTGCAATATGACTTGGTCCAAATAATACAAAGGGATCGTATGTATCCAGGTATTCTGCAACAGATTCACGCATAAATTTTCAGGCAGTAAATATTATATTAGTCATTCACCGAATTGGTAATGTTTCCTTATTGGTTTAGTGACCTTCCATACACAGGCTAATCCTTTCGGAAAAATAACAAAATCCCCCGCTTTAATGTGCACTGTATCCGAACCAATAGTCACAAAAACTTCTCCATCCAAAAGGAGACAAGATTCTTCCACATCATATTCCCATGGGAATTCTGAGATCTCACAGGTCCAAATGGGCCAGTTTAAAATACCCATATCATTTATTTCATCATTGGAAAGTTGTTTAATAACAATATTGCTCATCTAACTAATGTTCCTTGTATTTATTAATATTGGATAACAGGCTTATCTCCGGGGTTCGCAGTGCCAGCGTAATCTTCTTTCCACCATTTCAGTTCATCCTCTACCCATACGCCATATTCCTCTTCATTATATATCATTAAACCATCTTCCGAGTATGATCGCCAATAACCTTGTGGAAAACCGTCAGCATATTCACCTTCCAGCGCATAATTTCCGTTTGGAAAATACCAAATCCAGGTTCCAGTTTGTTTCCCCGCGATGAAAGAACCTGAGATTCGCTGACCTCCATTATCGTACCATTCATTAATATCGCCAATCCAGGTGCCTTTATCAAATGTGTATTGATATTCCTTTTGACCGTTATTGTACCAGGCGATCTGCTGACCATCTTGCAATCCCAGATACCAATATAATTTCAAACGATGACTGCCGTCTGCGTACCAGCCAAGCTCCCATTGGTGCTTTTTTCCTCTGGTGTAAAATACTTCCTTGTTTTTCCTGCCATTCTCGTGCCAAAGAGTCAACCGGCCGTGCAGTTTATCATTTTTGTAATTCATCTCTGACAATGTCTGAATTGATTCATAATATTGTGTCCAGAGACCTTCCTTTTTATCCTCTAAGTAACTACCAGATTCCTGCAAATACCCAGATTTAAAATATGATCGCCACTGGCCATGTTTTAAATGGTTTGAAAAAGTAATTTCTGATTTTTTCTCACCGGTTGGATACCACCACACCCAGATACCATGCTGTAAACCAGATTCAAGTGGTCCTTCAAATTCTACCTGTCCATTAGGATATTCACTATATACCAATCCCAGAAAAGGGATTTTTGTTTTCGGCAGGTATCTCCGACCTTCACTATCAAGGTCTTCGCGAACCACCAAACTATTAATATTTACGCGAACCTCAGCAACGGAAAAAGTAAGAATTGAAAACAAAAGGAGAGAATTTTTCACTTTGCAGAATCAAACAATGTTAATTGTGGGAAAGTTATTGTAAAGGTAAGTGACGTAATCCAACAACAGCTATATAAATTGAAGGGTTTTACTGCAGTTGGGT
>CAJXWT010000013.1 GCA_913062595.1 uncultured Fidelibacterota bacterium | reverse complement strand
AGCTTATACTGCTTTAACGGGTCAGTTTCGCGTGATTTAAAACGGTTTTCCTGCTCTTTCTTAGAAACAGAAAAATAAAACTTGAATAATTGAATACCACTCCTGACCAATAGTTCTTCAAACATTGTGGCATACTTCAAGAATCGTTTATGTTGCTCATCCGTGCAATAACCCATGACTGGTTCAACCATTGCTCTATTATACCAACTCCTGTCAAAAAGCACTAATTCTCCACCAGCGGGAAGATGGGTAACATAGCGTTGGAAATACCATTGTGTTTTTTCTCTATCACTTGGCTTCTCAAGTGCGACAACTCGTGCACCGCGGGGATTCAAATTTTCAGTTATCCGTTTTAAAGTGCCACCTTTACCAGCAGCGTCACGACCCTCAAAGATGAGCGCTATCCGTCTGCCATGTTTTTTGACATGGGACTGCATTTTAAGTAACTCAATCTGCAGTATTTCAATTTCTTCATTATATTTCATTTATTTACACCTTTCCCCCAGTTCACTATTTGATTTGGTAGCCATAATATAAACGAAAATTTCCTGAGCGACAATTCAGGAATACCTTACTCGATAAATCAATTCTGTGTTTTCATTACACGCCAATCTTAGTTTACTGCCATGCAACTACCTATATGGCAGCCTTTTATTAATGAATGGTACACTTTTGTTCTTTTCTTCATATTCATTTTTATTTTAATAGGAATCAGTGAGGTTGCGCGATCAATGCTGAAATGGAGTCCGGAATCGAGCCGGAAACTGGTCCATCTAATCGTGGGTACACTAGTATCAGCTTGTCCATTTATATTCAAATCAAATATACCACCAGTCTTTTTGGCGGGCGTCTTTATTTTTGTTAATGCTCTTGCACTGAAGACGGAGAAGTTCAAGGGGATGCATTCAACAGATAGAGCCAGCTATGGGACGGTGTATTTCCCCATTGCATTTCTTATTTTAGCGCTATTTTGGTGGGAAAAACCCATCACCTTAATTCTATCTATGTTAATCATGACTTTTTCCGATACAATCGCTGCGGTTATTGGTGAACGCAAACCACAGCCAAGGAACTTCCGGATCTGGGATGATATCAAATCAATTGAAGGATGCCTGGGTATGTTCCTGTCCAGTTTCATGATTATATACATTGGAACAGACTTATTTGCTTGGTTATTTGGCGCAGCTTTTTTTATTCCTCTGCCTATTTTGATTGGTACAAGTGGCTTCGTAGCAATGATAGCGACCTTGTCAGAGGCTGGCAGTAGTCGCGGATCTGACAACTTTTCTGTGCCCATAATGACCGCCTTAAGCTATGATTTATTTTTGATCAATTATACCCATGGTACACTTAACCATCTACTGATTTGGGCCTTTGCATCGGCAATTGTATTCTATGGTGCCTACAAATTCAAATCGCTTAGCAAAAGTGGAGTCCTTTCTGCTTATGTAATGGGAAATATTATTTTTGGTGCCGGTGGTTTTATGTGGATTGTACCGATCCTTACATTTTTCATTCTATCATCTGCACTTTCAAAACTCCCAAAAACAGAAAATACTTTACAAAAGGGTTCACAGCGAGATATCATCCAGGTTTTAGCAAATGGTGGCGCTGCTACTATTATATCCGTAATAAACTTTTACTCTCCGAATGACCAACTATTTATCCTATATCTGGCAGCAATTGCTGCCGCCACAGCTGATACATGGGCAAGCGAAATAGGATTATTAAGCCCCTGGGATCCAATTCATATTACCAAATTAAAATCAGTAATAAAGGGTACGTCTGGGGGCATATCATTACTGGGAATATTAGGATCAGTTTTAGGTGCATCAGTAATTGGTATCACAGGTGTGCAATTAGGTTTACCAGCATCACTTCTAGGTATTATAATTTTTACAGGTACTGCTGGCGGTCTGGTTGATTCATTACTAGGAGGTTCAATTCAAGCAACTTTCCAATGTACAAAATGCAAAAATATCACTGAAAATAGAAAACATTGTAATCTACCATCTATGCACGTATCTGGTCTGTACCTAGTGGATAATGATATGGTAAATTTTCTGAATACTATATCAGGAATTATTATCGTACTTATTTTAGTATAAAACAAAAAGGGCTCATTATGAGCCCCTTTAACCGTATATAGTTTACTCAGTTTAAATCACTTTATAAACTAAAACACCAACCATTACAATAAGGGCAACAAAGATATAAGCAACGCCCATATTCCCTTTTTTTATTTCTTCCCATTCCTCAATATCAGTAGATAACCAATCAAATACTTTGATTGCTAAACCGACACCAAATGAAAAGCCAATGGCAGCAGTAATGGACCAACCAATGGCCCGTCCATATTCAGCAAGTAAACCAGAAAAACTAGTTGGGTCTAACATAATACCTCCTTATAGTGTTTGAATTGAATCTTTTATTTTTCTCATAAAATCAGCTGAATCAAGCGATCCATCTGCTAATTCCTGAACCAACAAAGCATTTGCTTCTGCAGAAAATATAGTTTTATCCCGACCCATAGGTACAGTAACAACTACATGTACTTGACCCGGGATAACAGGATTATAATTACTTATTGTTCCTTGCAAATGTTTTTGATGAATTATTGCTTTACCGGCTGCAGCAAATCCCACAAGCATTATCATTTCAAAATTATTTCGTCTACTTATAAGATTTATTGCAAAGTTTTTGTTGTCAGCTGAAAGTGACATTTCACCTGAGGAAACTTCAACATGATAGGATTTACATGTAGAAGTCACCCGTCGGTAAAATGCATAATTTGCAAATAATACTTCAGAGCCAGTTATGGCAATAAAAAGGACTAAAAGTAGCTTATTTATGGTTCTCACTGTCCTTATTTTTATAATTAAGCGGAGAGTTTACAGGCATAACTATTCCTAATCAAGGCTTATAACTAAATTGCCATTCTTAATTACATTTTGTATTGGGACAGAGGTCATGTTATAAGGAATTTCTTCTGGGGTATCTAGGTCCCAAATAATCAAATCAGCTTTTTTACCAACCTCTATTGACCCAACATTTTCTTCTACATTGAGAGCGCATGCGCCAGTCCAGGTAGCAGCTTTTAATGCTTCATCTATTGTTAAATCTAAATAAAGACAGGCCAGGCTGATTATAAATGGCATTGATTGGATATGGCAGCTTCCAGGATTAAAATCAGTTGCCAGTGCAACATCAATACCTGCATTAATCAATTTACGTGCGGGTGCATATGAATGATCACCTAAGAAGAAAGTTGTTCCAGGTAGTAAAATTGCCATAACTCCAGCATTTGCCATATCCTTTATACCCTGGTCACTTACTGCCATTAAATGATCTGCGGAAATAGCTCCTATCTCTGCAGCCAAACCCGCTGCTCCGGAATCTGTGAATTCATCTGCATGTATACGAGGAATTAGATTGTACCGCGCAGCAGTTTGAAGGATTATGCGACTATCATTTACATTAAAATAGCCTTCCTCGCAGAAAACATCACAAAATTTTGCAATTCCCTGTTCAGCTACAGCTGGAATCATTTCTTTGCATAATAAAGTGAAATAACCTTTTGGATCACCATTGAATTCTGGTGGAATTGCATGCGCGCCAAGAAACGTGGAAACAATATCAATTGCATGTGCACTGTTTACACGATCCAATACCCGTAGCGATTTCAACTCCGATTCAGTATCCAATCCATAACCGCTTTTTGCTTCCAACGTGGTTGTGCCCATCTCGATAAATTTATCCATACGTTTAATTACGCGGTCATATAATTCAATTTCAGTGGCATTGCGAACAGCTGATATGCTGGCATTGATTCCGCCACCCTGTTTTGCTATCTCTTGGTAGGAAACACCTGCCAGCCTCTTCATAAATTCATTTTCTCTACCATCGACAAATACTGGGTGTGTATGTGCATCCACAAAACCCGGAGTGATAAGTTTTCCTTTACAATCAATGGATTTTCTCCGACTAACGTCCGCACCATTTATATCAGTAATAATTCCATCATCAATATTAATTGTACAGTCATGTGTTCGCTCGAGTGCACAGGTATTAGAATTATAAGTTGCTAGAAGTCCTATATTAGTAAGGTTTAGCACGGAACTATTAGTTACTCATGGGGATTTCTAGATCCCATTTGTTTGCATTGGAAATTGCATCTTCATATCCAGCGTCAGCATGTCGCAATATGCCAAGTCCAGGATCATTACTCAGTACGCGCTCAATGCGTTTTTCCATTTCGGGTCTACCATCAGCACAAATTACTTGACCAGCATGTATAGCCAATCCCATACCTACTCCGCCTCCATGGTGAATTGACACCCAGGTGGCGCCGCTTGCTGTGTTCAAAAGAGCATTTAGTAATGGCCAATCTGCAACTGCGTCAGAACCGTCTTTCATTGCCTCAGTTTCGCGATATGGTGATGCAACTGAACCAGTATCAAGATGATCCCTGCCAATGACTACAGGAGCCGATAGTTCACCGCTAGCAACCATTTTATTTAGTTCCACACCAAATTTTGAGCGTTGCATATAGTTAAGCCAACAAATTCTGGCAGGTAGCCCTTGAAATTGGACTTTATCACGGGCAAGTCCAATCCACCGTACCAGTGTTTTATCCTCAGGAAAAAGTTCAATTACTTTGTCATCAGTTTTAAAAATGTCTTCCGGGTCGCCTGACAATGCTACCCACCGAAATGGGCCTTTCCCTTCGCAGAATAATGGTCGTACGTAAGCTGGTACAAAACCAGGAAAATCAAACGCATTCTTAACACCCGCTTTTTTTGCCTGCCCTCTTAGATTATTGCCATAATCAAAACAAATAGCGCCTTTTTTCATTAATGTTAGTATTCCCCGACAATGTTCAGCCATTGCTCGGTAACTTTCCTGCACATATTTATCTGGATTAGATTTACGCATCCTAAGTGCTTCCTGATATGTACCACCGTTTGGTATATAGCCATCTAATTCATCATGCGCAGATGTTTGGTCTGTAACCAGATCAGGAATTATACCCATTTTGGCTATTTTTGGTACTATATCAGCAGCATTTCCCAGCAAACCGATAGATAATGGATTTTTACTGTTTACCGCGTCCTGAACCATATTTATGGCCTCATCGAGAGATTCTGTAACTACTTCAAGGTAATTCGTTGATAAACGCCTTTCTATTCGTTTAGGATCAATCTCTATGGTTAGAATGACGCCATGATTCATAGTTACAGCCAGGGGTTGGGCACCACCCATACCACCCAGACCAGCAGTCAAAACAAATTTACCAGATAAATCATTATTGAAATGCTGTTTAGCAGCTGCTGCAAACGTTTCATATGTTCCCTGTAATATTCCCTGTGTTCCAATATAGATCCAGGATCCAGCAGTCATCTGTCCGTACATCATTAACCCTCGTTTATCCAACTCATTAAAATGGTCCCAATTCGCCCATTCAGGAACGAGATTTGAATTAGCTATTAAAACACGTGGAGCAGTTTCATGAGTTCTGACAACCCCAACCGGCTTACCTGATTGAATTAATAACGTTTCATCTTCATTTAATTTTTCAAGAGATTCAATAATCGCATTATAACAATCCCAATTACGGGCTGCTTTTCCTTTTCCACCATAAACAATTAAATTTTTAGGATCTTCTGCCACTTCAGGATTCAAATTATTTTGGATCATGCGATAAGGTGCTTCAATCTGCCAATTTTTGCAGCTTAAATGATTGCCTTGCGGAGCTTGAATTATTTTATCCATTTAAGTGTTTTAATTAACCGTTTTCAAATTTATCTATGCTTTTCAAACGTAAGCAAGAGAATGACTATACTATTAATAGTTTTCTTGATCAAGTGCTGAAGAATAGCGAGGATCTTTGATCATTAAATTGTATGAAAATACAGATATACCGGGAAATTGTCTTAAACGTGAAAATTTTATTTTCTCAGCCGCTTCACTTGGTTCCTGGTTATAGAGCGCAATTCCCATAATTATTTTATCACGGTATTTTTTTGGCAAATTATCATTTATAACATCAATATTTCTTGCAAATTCACGCATCTTGGGTGAATAATTCATCGGAACTATCCAATCCATATAACCCGCTGCAAGCCAGACATTCCATTCCTGAAAATACCGCTCTCTGGCAACATATAGATTAGGTTTCACTGCAGCAGATATTATGCAATCTGGTCGTACTTCATTAACCAATGTTCGTGTATCCTTGACCAAAGAAGTGACTGCTTTGCGTTTGAAATTATTCCACCGTTTCATATTGCCTATTAATCTAGGACTAGCAATTGTACTGCGTTCCATCTCTAGAAACCACGGACCAGGATCATTTCCTGATTCGTTTTTAAATCGGGCAATTGCATACGGATTCCTACCATACTCTGCGTCCTGATAGCGGATATAATCCAGATGCAAGCCATCGATATCATAATTGGTAATTAATTCTCGAAATACTTTAATTAAGTATCCATTCACATCTGGGTGGTTTGGGGAAAGAAATAATCCCTCGCTACCATTATTATTAACTGTTACCATGTTCAATTGTTTTTCAACATCCACTGGCCATTCTTGTGTAGTATCCAACCATTCCTGCCGCATATGTAAAATATGTCGCTCATGGTTAGGTAATGATTTACTTGACCATAAAACATAGACGTTTACCCAGGCGTGAATTTTAATTCCTTTACCCTTCGCTGTATCCAGTAAATATGCCAGTGGATCAAACTCACCTTCACTCAGTATTTGACTTCGAGGAATTAATTCGGATTCATAAAAAGAATCTCCTCGACCTCTTATCTGTACAAATAGGTGATTAATGTTTTTTTCAATCGCAAAATTGACCATTTCATCTATGGTCCTTTTTGACTTCAAAACATCACGGGTAACCCATATACATCTATGATCTAATGGTGGTACTACATCGCCTTCACCAGCTATAAGATTGTGGTGTGATATTGAAATAAAAAGAAGGGCAATCAAAATGATTGCCCTCAATAAGACACGATTCAAATTTTTTAATGCTAAACTAATATGATTTTCACTCTGTCTCTTGTATTTCTTTTGAGACGGGTGTTCCTTCAATCTTTTTGGTACCTTCCATATCTACAAATTCAATTAGTGATATAGATGCGCGATCATTATCTCTAAAACCAAGTTTTATTATGCGCGTGTACCCACCATTTCTATCATCATATAATGGAGCAATGTTATTTAATAATATATTTAGGACATCCTTATGACGTATTTTCTTTGTGATCATGCGAATCGAGTTCAGATCACCCTTTTTTGCTTTGGTTACGAGAGGTTCAATATAACGGCGCAGCTCTTTGGCTCTCGCATCCGTTGTTTTAATGCGTTTATGAATTATTAAATTCTCAGCCAAGTTAGCTAACAAAGCGCGTCGATGGCTTGGATTCACGCCCAGTTTCTTACCTTTTTTTCGATGTCGCACTATATTATGCTTCTTCCTTTAAGTATTTATCGACTTCCATACCAAAACTAAGACCCATTTGATCTAATTTTTCTACCAATTCAGTTAGTGATTTGCGACCAAAATTCTTGTATTTCAGCATTTCATTCTCTTCTTTACTGACCAATTCGTAAATGAACTTGATGCCCGCAGCTTGTAAACAATTATGACTACGTACCGAAAGTTCCATTTCATCTATGGTCAAATTCAACAATTTGCGGATTTCCAATACTTCTTCGCTAATAGGTTCTGATATTTCAAGTACTTCAGGTTTACTAATTGATTCTACAATTCGCAGCTGTTCAATTAGTACACTGGAAGAATAACTGACAGCATCCTGTGGCGTAATTGATCCATCCGTGCTTACCTCTATTGTAAGAAGTTCAATTGTGGCTTTCGCACCCGGTACTGGTGTTACATTATAATTTACCTTTGTAACTGGATTGAATATGCTATCGATAGCTATCGTGCCCAACGGCGCATTTGGCAGTTCGTTAGATTCTGATGGAGCGTATCCTTTACCTACTCCGATCTTTAATTCCATGTTTAACGTGGTACCTTCATTGACTTCTGTAATGTAATGCTTTTTATTTAAAACCTTAAATTCACCACATTCTTTTTGTATATCATTAGAAGTGAATTTGCAAGGACCTACCAGTTTCATAGATATCTTTTCAGGGTCGTTTTCATCTAGCTTAAAACGCACACCTTTTAAGTTTTGTATTATATCTGATACATCATCTTTTACGCCCTCGATAGTTGAGAACTCGTGCAACACACCATCAAATTTTGCATTAGTGATTGCTGCTCCAGGTATGCAAGTAAGCAGTACGCGCCGTAATGCATTACCAATTGTTATGCCATATCCCCGTTCCAAGGGTTGCACCATAAACTTACCAAATGTATCAGTAAGATTCTTTTCATCAACTTTTATGTTAAGGTCGAGTTTCTTAGCCATTTAACTTTTACCCTTTATTTTATTATTTTGAATACAATTCTACTATGAGCTGTTCATTAGCTATCACGCCCATATCTTCTCGTGCCGGTATATCCATAAAAGTACCGGTTAACTTTGCCTTATCCAGTTCGAGCCATGGTAAATCAAGGTCACCTTTGATCCGTCGAACTGAATCCAATAAAACATCTAATTTTTTACTACGATCGCGTACTTTTATCTTGTCGCCAGGTTTGACCAAATAGCTGGGTATATTAACCTTTGTATTATTAACTAAAAAATGTGCATGGTTGACTAATTGTCTTGCTTGTGGTCTGGTAGATGCAAAACCTAACCTATAAACAACATTATCCAGCCTTCTTTCAAGTAGTTGCATTAGGTTAGGACCTGTTTCACCTTTCATTTTTTCTGCTTTCGCAAAGTAAGCTCTAAATTGTTTTTCCAACAAACCATACATTATTTTTATTTTCTGTTTTTCACGTAATTGAACTCCATAATTAGATGGCCTTCTCCGTCGAGTTTGACCGTGCTGGCCTGGCGAATATGGTTTACGATTCAATAAGCGATCAAATTTTCCATTACCAAAAATATTTTCACCAAATTTCCTAACAAGTTTCCCGCGAGGTGTTTTTAACTTTGCCATTAATTATCCTCCGTACTATACCCGTCTTCTTTTAGGTGGTCTACAACCATTATGCGGTAACGGCGTGACATCTTTTATAGATTTTATTACGAGTCCTGCTGCTGCAAGCGACCTCACAGCTGATTCTCTACCAGAGCCAGGTCCTTTTACTCGAACATCTATTGTCGTCATTCCTTTGGCAATTACTTCCTTAGCTACATTTTCAGCTGCAATTGTAGCTGCATACGATGTATTCTTACGAGAACCTTTAAACCCTGACGTACCCGCTGTTGCCCAGGCAATTACATTTCCAAATTTGTCTGAAACTGATATGTGAGTGTTATTAAAAGTAGCTTTGATATTTGCAACTCCCCTTGGGTCAGTGACCTTTTTTTTCCTTGATTTCTTCTTTTGTTTTGGTTTAGCCAATCAATTATCCCTTCTTTTCTAATACCTTTTTACCTTTTCTAAAACCTTTTTACCCATACCAACAGTCTTCTTTCTACCTTTTCTTGTGCGTGCATTTGTTTTTGTTCGCTGACCATTTACTGGCAAACCCCTACGATGACGTACTCCCTTATAGCTGCCAATATCACGCAAACGTTTAATATTCATGGCAACCTCAGATCTCTGGTCACCTTCAATCACCAACTCCATTTTGGTTATGGCTTCACGAATCGCCACTACCTGTTTTTCAGTCAGATCTTTCACTCGTTTATCATGACTAATTTTAGCTTTATCACAAATATTTTGTGCAGTGGTTAATCCAATTCCGTAAATATACCTTAAGGAATAAGGTACTTTTTTATCTCGGGGAATATCTATACCTGCAATTCTTGCCACAGTATTCTCCTACCCCTGTCTTTGTTTATGCTTAGGGTTGTCGCATATCACTCGCACAACACCTTTACGTTTTATGATTTTACATTTTGGGCACATCTTTTTTACTGACGGTCTTACTTTCATCTTATTTTTGTCGATAAACAATTCTTCCACGGTTCAGATCATATGGTGATATTTCCAAGGTTACGACATCACCGGGAAGAATTTTAATGTAATGCATTCTCATTTTTCCTGATACGTGCGCTAAAACCTCATGTTTTTCACCACCAATTTCAACTTCAACCCTAAACATAGCACTAGGTAAAGTTTCTGTGATCACACCATCAATGGTAATAGGCTTTTCTTTAGCCATTTAATTGACTCCTTGATAAAATTTCCGCACCATTTTCACGAATAGCTATTGTATGTTCAAAGTGCGCTGAATTATAGCCATCTTTTGTTTTAATAGTCCAACCATCTTCAGCAGTGTAAACTTCTTTCCGCCCACAGTTTATCATCGGCTCAATTGCAAGACACATGCCTTCTTTTAATTCACCACCCATACCCGGAACTCCGTAATTCGGAACCTGAGGATCTTCATGCAGTTGCGTACCAATGCCATGCCCAACCAATTCACGTACGATAGAAAAACCTTTAGGTTCTACAAAAGATTGGATCGCATGACCGATGTCCGACACATGATTACCGGGCTTTGCCTGTTCAATACCAAGCGCAAGCGCTTTTTCTGTGGTTAACATTAAGTCTCGGTTATTATCACTAATATTACCAACGGCAAATGTACGCGCTGAATCACCATAGTATCCGTTCTTTTCCGCACCACAATCGATTCCAACGATTTGACCCTCTGAAAGTTTACTATTAGAAGGAATACCATGTACAACTTCGTCATCTACAGAAATACATAATGTGGCTGGAAATCCCATATATCCTTTAAACGCTGGACGAGCGTTACGAGAACGAATAAATTCCTCAGCTTGCGCATCCAGTTCCAATAATGATACGCCACTAGTTACTTTGGTTGAAAGCATATCGAGCGTATCAGCAACAATCTGAGCGCTTTCTGCAATAAGTTCGATTTCTCTTCGTGTTCTCACCCTGACCATTACATACGTCTCCTGCCCCGAATCTTTCCTTTGGAAAGAAAACCGTCATAATGCCGCATAAGTAGATGTGATTCAATCTGTTGCAATGTATCTAGGGCAACACCTACAATAATCAATAGGCTCGTACCACCGAAGAAAGAGGCAAGGTCGTATCCTACATTCATTACGTTCATCAACACAAATGGGAAAACTGCTACTCCAGCGAGAAAAATTGAACCTGGAAGGGTCACTCTTGTCAAAATATTGTCAATATATTCGGCTGTCTTTTTTCCGGGACGCACGCCAGGGATGAAGCCACCATGCTGCTTGATATTTGATGAAACCTGAACAGGATCAAATGCTATTGCCGTATAAAAATATGTAAAAAATATTATCGTTAAACCAAATACAGTCCAGTAGAATAGATGGTCGAACGAAAACCAGCGTGTTAAACCTTGCATGAATTGGCTTTCAGGAAAAAACATTGCGATTGTACTTGGTATAAACATTACTGATTGTGCAAAAATTATTGGCATTACGCCTGCCGTATTCACACGTAATGGTATATGCGTCGCTTGCCCACCATAGATCTTACGTCCAACAACACGTTTCGCATACTGCACGGGAATTTTCCTTGTACCTTGAGTAAGTCGAACGACAAATGCGATAATTACAAACATGATTCCAAGTAATATCACTTCTGATAGAATTCCTCGGAGACCAGCTCTTATTTGAGTAATCTCACTCAATATTACACTCGGAAGTACCGATACAATTCCTACCATTATTATAAGAGAGATTCCATTGCCAATTCCCCTTTCAGTAATCCTTTCACCGAGCCACATTAAGAGCATAGTCCCCGTCACTATACTTACCATAGCAACAAATTTAAATCCAATGCCTGGGTCTGTAACGACTGCTATGCCGTTACTTGATGTCATTGATTCCAGGAAAATTGTAATGCTGTATGCTTGCAAAATTGAGATACCTACCGTGCCATACCTTGTCAACTGGGTTAACTTCTTCCTTCCTTCTTCGCCTTCTTTCTGTAATCGTTGAAAATAAGGGACCACGCTACCCATTAATTGAAAAATAATCGAAGTAGTTATATATGGCATAATGCCTAATGCAAAAAGTGTGGCTTTTTGGAACGCTCCACCCGCAAACATATTAAATAACCCTAAAAGTGTATTTTGACTTTGCATTGCCCGAAATGCATCCAATAATGCATCACTGTTAATTCCTGGAATTGGAATATGCGCTCCCGCGCGAACTACGATTAGTACGCCGAAAGTGAATAAAATTCTCCCTCTAAGCTCAGGTATATTGAACATATTTTTTATTTTTTCAATCACTGGACTTCGATACTACCTCCCGCCTGTTCAATCTTTTCTTTTGCTGATTTGCTAAAGCAACTAGCTGTGACTTTTACAGAACTTTCGATATTACCATCACCCAAAATTTTGATTGGTTGCAAAGCAGATCGCACCAATCCTTTTTCATGCAATATTTGTGCATCTACGGTCTCTAAACCAAGCTCATTAATGGCTTGTAGGTTCACCACCTGATATGTCTTACGAAATAGAGAATTAGAAAAACCTCTTTTAGGTAAACGTCTATGGATCGGCATTTGTCCACCTTCAAACCATGAACGGTTTTTGCTACCACTTCTGGCATGGTATCCTTTTTCACCTCTGCCGGCTGTACGCCCTAGCCCTGAGCCATGTCCCCGACCAGACCGTTTTTTACTCTGAGTCGCACCGATACTTGGCTTTAAAGAATGTAGTTTCATTATTTATCTTCTACTCTAACAAGATATTCAATTTTTTTTATCATGCCCCTTATAGCTGGATTATCGGGCAATTCTACAGTTTGATTCATTTTTTTTATACCCATCGCATCCAACGTGGCTTTTGCTTTTTTCTTATAGCCAATCCTGCTCTTAACCTGCGTAATTTTCAGCGTATTTTGTTTTGTTTTGACCATATCAGCTGAATACATCTTTTACTTTTATACCACGCTTATTTGCAATATTAACAGCATCCTGCAAATTCTCAAGTGCATTAATTGTCGCCCGAACAATATTCATAGGATTACTAGATCCATATCTTTTAGTCAGAATATTATTTACGCCAACTTGTTCCATTACGGCACGCACTGGAGCACCAGCAATAATTCCCGTACCTGGTGCAGCAGGTTTTAATAAAACCCTACTGGCTCCATACTTACCAACAATTTTATGGGGAATAGTACCATTAATGATAGTCGATTTGAAGATATTCCGTTTTGCTTTATCCTTAGCTTTTGTAATACTAGATATAACTTCATTAGCCTTGCCTAGTCCAACACCGACATGACCCATACCATCACCAACGACAACTATAGTAGAGAAACTAAATCTTTTACCTCTAGACGTGACCTTTGCAACACGATTGATACGTACAACTGCTTCTTCTTTAAGGTCTAATTCTGCTGGATTAATTATTGGCAACTTTTTCTCCTATACTAAAATTTTAACCCTGTTTTCCGCGCCGTATCAGCCATTGCCCGAACGCGACCTATATAAGGGTAACCATTTCGATCAAACCAAACTTCTTTAATTTTCTTTTCTTTGGCTTTCTTTGCAATTGCCGCCCCAACAATTTTACTTTGCTCAGTCTTATCGCTCGCCTTATCAATATCAGCTCTAATACTTTTGTCAGAGGATGAGACAGCTACTAGTGTTTTACCAGTTAAATCATCAATTATCTGAGCTTGTATATTTTTTAAACTGCGACTTACCACCAGTCTGGGGCAATCAGGCAATTCGTTAATTTTGCGCTTACTGCGGTTTCTGCGACGCAAAGTCCTGGCTTTTATTTTTGTTAACTTGCTCAATCTTCACCTCCACCAACAGTCTTTCCTTGCTTGGATCTAACATACTCACCTTTATAACGAATGCCTTTTCCTTTATATGGCTCAGGCTTCCTAAATGACCTAATCTTGGCAGAGACTTCACCAACTAACTGCTTGTCAATGCCAGATACTTTTATTTCGGTACGATTTGCTGTTATTGAAATTCCTTCAGGGGGATCAAAATGAATTTCATGAGAAAATCCTAAAGTAAGTATTAATCGATTACCCTGCACTTTTGCTTGATACCCAATTCCATGAATTTCCAGTTCTTTTTCAAATCCATCTAAAACACCAATAATACCGTTATACAAGATCATGCGGGTCGTACCATGCAAGGATCGATGGCCACGATTATCAGATGGTCTTGTAACACTTAAAAAACCATCTTCAACATGCAAAACCATATCTTTATGAAAATCGATGTCCATAGAACCCTTTGGCCCTTTCACAGTTACCAAGTTTTCCTTGACATCTATATTGACACCTTCAGGTATTGAAATTGGTTGTTTTCCTATTCTTGACATTCAATTACCATACATTACATATAACTTCGCCGCCGACCCCTAATTTTTTAGCAACTTTGTTTGAAATCACACCTTTTGAAGTAGATAGTATTGAGATACCAAGACCATCAAGTACACGAGGTATTTTTGAACATTCTACATAAACTCGATACCCTGGCTTACTGATCCTGTTTATTCTGGTAATTACAGGTTTACCTTGATAATCATATTTGAGGAATATTCGAATGAATTCAATGAAACCATCTTTAATGAACAAGAAATCTTCTATATAGTTTTCTTCTTTAAGAATAAATACAATTCGTTTTTTCATTTTTGAAGAAGGAACATCGACCCAGCGCTTATTAACAGCTTGTCCATTACGAATACGAGTGAGTAAATCTGCTGTAGGATCGGTCATTGTCATATCACATTTCTCCTCTACCAACTCGCTTTTGTTACACCAGGTATTTCACCTTTTAAGGCCATTTCTCGGAAACAAATCCTACATAAACCAAATTTCCGCATAAACCCAGCAGGACGTCCACAGTTGAAACACCGATTGTAACCCCTTGTTGAGAATTTCGGTTTTCTTTTGCATTTATATATTAAAGATTTTTTAGCCATTAGGCCGCCTCAATAGTTTCTTCTGATTTTCGGGGCTTGTCCATTAAAGGAAATCCAAATTCTTTTAGCAGCCAATAGGCCTCATCATCGCTAGTCGCGGTAGTGGTAATATTAATATCCATACCTCGTATACTATCAATCTTGTCATAATTAATTTCAGTGAAAATTATTTGCTCTTTTACACCAAAATTAAAATTACCTCTCCTATCGAAAGATTTGAATGAAAGTCCCCTAAAATCCCTTGTTCTGGGCAAGGCCACAGCTATTAAACGTTCTAAAAATTCATACATTCTTTTGCCGCGCATTGTCACTTTACAACCAACAGGAAATCCTTTACGAACCTTAAAATTTGAAATATCTTTTTTTGAAAGAGTAACTACAGGCTTTTGGCCAGAAATCATTGTAAGCTCATCAACTGCACTTTCAAGAGCTTTTGGATTCAATTTTGCGTCACCAACACCCATATTTATCGATATCGTGGTTAGCTTGGGGACTTCCATGATATTCTTATAACTAAATCTTTTTGTCAAACTGGGTATTACCTCGTTTAAATATCTGTTTTGTAAATTTGGTATATAGCCAACAGCTTTTGACTGCATAGTTTTCTTTTTAGTCTTGCTATCTTTATTCTTAACTGTTTTACGTTCTTTCGCCATAATTATAACTCAATTTCTTCGCCGGTCTTTTTACCGATCCTCACTTTTGATCCATCGTCAAGTACTTTAAAGCCTATGCGGGTAGTTTGACCTTTTTGAACTAGCATAAGATTTGATAAGTGGATTGGTGCTTCTTTTTCTGTATATCCGCCACTGGGATTACCTTGAGTAGGACGTACTGCCCGTTTAATAAAATTCACACCTTCAACTATAGCTTTGTTATCCTTAGGAAAAACGAAAAGTATCTTTCCTTCTGAACCTTTGTGATTACCTTTAATTACACGAACTATCATTCCTTTACGAATGCGCATTACATTACCTCCGGGGCCATTGATACAATTTTCATATAACCACTATCACGCAATTCTCGAGCGACAGGTCCGAAAATTCTAGTACCTCTTGGTTCTCCTGCGCTCGTTAATAATACTGCAGCATTATCATCAAATCTAATGTATGAACCATCCCTACGTCTTACTTCTTTTCTAGTGCGAACAACAACTGCGCGGGTTACATCACCCTTTTTTACCGTGCCACCAGGAATAGCATTTTTTACCGTAACCACGATTAAATCACCTATAGAAGCATAGCGACGCTTAGAACCGCCTAAGATTTTGAAGCACAAAACCTCTTTCGCTCCGGAATTGTCTGCAACCTTTAGTCTTGTTTCTTGTTGTATCATAAAATTTATCCAAATCTAATTGTTTACCTAAGAACCTTACTTACTTGCCAACGTTTATTTTTACTTTTAGGAGGAATAGCTGATATTTCAACAATATTACCTGCTTTTGCATCAACTGAACCCAAGTGGGCAAGATATTTCTTCGATCGTTTCACATATTTACCATATACCGGATGGGGAACCTTTTTAGTAACCTTTACGACAACAGTTTTATCCATTTTGTCGCTTACAATTTCACCCATCAATTTTTGTCTTTTACGCGTATCCGACACTTTAAGAGTTACCCCCTCCTTCCGTACGTATACCTAGTTCGTATTCTTTTAGTAATGTTTTCACATGTGCAATTTCCTTTTTAACATGCTTAATCTGTATGGGGTTCTCTAATTGCTGTAGAGCCTTCTGAAAACGAAAATTTTGCAAGGATTCTAAGTCATCTTGTAATTTTGTTGCCAATTCGGAAACTGTCATTTCAGTTAATTCACTTTTTCTCATAATGTTTAACTGTCCCTCCGTACAGCAAACCTTGTTTTAATCGGTAGTTTATGCCCCGCATTACGAAATCCTTCTTCAGCTTCTTGTTTGCTCACTCCTTCAACTTCGAATAATATTCGTCCAGGTTTCACAACTGCCACCCAATATTCGGGAGACCCTTTTCCTTTGCCCATCCGTGTTTCAGCAGGTTTTTTAGTTATAGGTTTATCCGGAAATATTCGAATCCACATTTTCCCCGTTTTACGGACTATCCTGGAAATCGTTATCCGGGCAGATTCAATCTGTCGCGCTGTAATCCAGCCTGCCTCTGTAGCTTTTAAACCATAGCTTCCAAAAGCGACATGACTCCCGCGACTAGCCATCCCTTTTCTATTGCCACGATGGTGTCGACGGAATTTTACTTTTTTCGGCTCAAGCATTCTTTTGTGTTCCTAAACAAATCCAAACTTTTATTCCTATGATCCCATATTTTGTGCGTGCTTCAGTGAGCGCATAATCAATATCTGCACGTATGGTATGTAAAGGAATTCTTCCATCAGCAAACTTTTCGCTCCTTGCAATTTCGGACCCACCAAGTCGTCCAGCTACGTTTACCCTTATGCCCTGAGCACCCATTCGCATTGTAGCCTGTATAGCTTTACTCACAACACGCCGATAGGATATTTTCTTTATCAATTGATGTGCTATATTTGCGCCTACAAGTGCAGCGTCTAGTTCTGGCCTCTTGATTTCCGATATATTTATTTGCACTTCTTTTTCAGTCAGTTGCGCTACCTCTGCTTTGAGTCTTGTTACTTCCTCACCACCTTTTCCAATTACGATTCCAGGACGAGCAGTAAAGATTGTTACGGTTACAACCTTACTAGTTCTTCCTATCTCAACTCTTGATATTCCTGCATTTGGAAGACGATGATTCAAGTATTTCCTTATTTTCACATCTTCTTCCAATTCGCTTGGAAAATTTGCACCAGCATACCAATTAGACCTCCAATTCTTATTAACTGAAAGTCGGAACCCTATTGGATGTGTCTTTTGACCCAAATTACATCCCCTGTGATTCGTCACTCACCACAATGGTCAAATGGCTTGTTGGTTTATTTAGCCTAGATATTCTGCCCATAGATGCAGCACGAAATCGTTTTAGGAATGGACCACCGTTAGCATATGCCTCTTTTATAATTAATGAATCAGGTTCCATATTTGAATCCTCATTTGCTTGCATCAAATTTGCTACAGCTGAATGAACCGTTTTCTCAATAACGTGTGATGCCTTTAGAGGAGAGAAATGAAGGTAATCTAAAGCATTACCCACACGCTTCCCTCTGATTTCATCCAAAACAATACGTATTTTTCTGGGAGACTGTCTTATATACTTACTTATAGACTTCGCTTTCATACTCAACTCTTTCTATCACCAGAATGCATTCTAAATGTACGAGTTGGAGCAAATTCACCAAGTTTATGACCAACCATATTCTCTGATATGAAAACCGGGATGAATTTATTTCCATTATGCACCGCAATAGTATGTCCAACAAAATCAGGTGTAACCATAGATCGCCGTGACCATGTTTTGATGACCTTTTTCTTTTTACTATCCTTCATGGCAATCAACTTTTTCTCCAGTTTTTGATCAACATACGGACCTTTTTTTAATGACCGGGCCATCTATTTTCTCCGCTTCACTATGTGAGCATTTGATTTTTTATTGCGCTTACGTGTCTTGTAACCCTTCGTCGGTTTACCCCAAGGTGTACACGGATGTCTTCCACCAGATGATTTACCCTCACCTCCACCCATTGGGTGGTCAACTGGATTCATTGCTACGCCTCTGACCGATGGCCTACGCCCTAGCCAACGTGTTCGACCTGCTTTTCCGCTAACAATTTGCTCGTGTGATTTATTACCGACTTCACCAATTACTGCATAACACTCTGACCGAACTAATCTTATTTCGCCAGAAGGTAATTTTAACGTTGTAAAACCACCATCATGTGCCATCACCTGCGCACCAGTCCCCGCTGAGCGAACCATTTGACCACCTCTACCGGGAGTCATTTCAACATTGTGAACAGTCAAACCTGTGGGGATATTCTTTAAGTGTAATGCATTACCAATTTTTAGTTTTGCAGAAGGCGAAGAAACAACCTGATCACCAACTTTTAGTCTAGATGGTGATAATATATATCTTTTCTCACCATCTGCATAATGTAATAAGGCAATATTTGCCGAACGATTCGGGTCATATTCGATGGTTGCAACTGTAGCTACTATATCAGTTTTATTTCTTTTAAAATCAATTATACGATATCTGCGACGATGGCCGCCACCACGATGGCGCACTGTTATACGTCCTTTGTTATTCCTTCCACCAGATTTTCTTAGTGCTTTGGTAAGCTTTTTCTCTGGTTGTGTAGCGGTGATCTCCACAAAATCAGATCGCGTAGCAAAGCGATTACCTGATGTAGTAGGCTTTATAGTCCTTATACCCATCGATTAGACTCCAGACTCACCTCTAATTAGATCAATGCTATAACCCTCTTTTAACGTAATTATAGCCTTTTTCCAACCTGATCTTTTCCCCCGCGTACGGATCGTACGACCACCACTTTTCATGGTCATCTCTTTCAATTTACCCTGCCGATTCATTGTAGCAACTTTCTCTACTTTAACATCAAACTTTTGCTCTACTGCAGACTTAATTTCAATTTTATTCGAGGATGATTTAACCTGGAAAGCATATTTTCGTTCAATTTCTTCTAATTGACTCATTTTTTCGGTGAATAACGGTCGGATAATTATAGAATTATAATTTGCCATTATTTGTCCGCCAATCCATCATTTAGCATTTTTAACCCTTTCTGGTCGAATAAAATTATATCGGAGTCAAGAAGGTCATATGTGCTCGCCGTCATAGCATCTAATAAAGCTATATTTGGTATATTTCTCATCGATAAAATCAAATCATCAGTTAGATCACCCGTTAATATTAAAATTTTATTTTCTTGTATATCCAGATTGACCAAAAGTTCTTTTATCTTCTTTGTTTTTGGTTCATCAATGCCGAATTCATTTAACACAATAATTTGTTCATTTTGCAATTTCTCGGATAATATAGACCGACGCGCTAAACGCTTGATTTTTTTTGGTAATTTATATTCGTATTGATGTGGCTGTGGACCAAATACTGTGCCACCTCCGCGCCAAAGAGGCGAGCGAATTGTGCCAGCGCGTGCGACACCTCTGCCTTTTTGTCTCCATGGTTTTCTGCCTCCGCCACGCACCATCCCTCTGGACTTACTGCCATGAGTGCCTTGGCGGCTATTTGCCATCTCAGATAAAACTGCTCTATATACGGCATCCTTATTAGGCTTTACACTAAAAACTGATGCGTCAACTTTTATTTTTGATGCCTTATTACCGTTTACTTTTACTACTTCTAGTTCCATTATTACTTTTTAATAATTACAATCCCATTATTGGCGCCGGGGATAGCCCCCTTCAAAAACAGCTGATTATTATCTAGGTCAACTTTTACCACACTGAGATTCTCAATTGTTTTCTTTTTATTTCCATATTGACCTGCCATACGCATACCTTTAAAAACCCTTGACGGATCAGAAGCTTGACCAATAGAACCAGGCGCTCTTAAATACTCACGTTGACCATGTGTGACCGGACCTTTTGAAAAGCCATGGCGCTTTATTACACCTGAAAAACCACGCCCTTTTGATGTACCCGTTACGTTAACGATATCGCCCTCGCGAAATAATGAAGCATCAAACACCTGACCCATTTTGTAGTCATAACCTGGTATTGTATCAAATTCCGCTAGCACATCTTTTGGCGACAAACTTGCTTTTTTATAATGGCCTTTCATTGGTTTGGTCGTATGCTTATCCTTTTTGTCTCCATATCCAACCTGGACAGCATCATATCCATCATTTTCTACAGTTTTAATCTGCGTTACCATGCATGGACCTGCCTCAATAATTGTGACAGGCACCACCAAGCCACCATCGTCAAACACTTGCGTCATACCTAATTTTTTAGCTATTAATCCACGCATTATTACACCTTAATCTCAATGTCTACACCCGCAGGTAAATCTAATTTCATTAGAGATTCAACTGTTTTTGGTGTCGAATTAAGAATATCCACTATACGCTTGTGAATTTTTGTCTGAAATTGTTCTCGCGATTTTTTATTTACAAACGGTGAGCGCAAGACTGTATAAACAGTTCTTCGTGTTGGTAGGGGTATCGGACCAGATATTACTGCTCCAGTGGATTTTGCAGTTCTAACGATCTTTTCAGTGGATTTATCCAATAGAGAATGGTCGTATGCTTTTAAACTAATTCTTATTACCTGGCTAGCCAAATCTTACTCTTATTCCTTAATTTCAGTAACCACACCAGCACCGACAGTCCGACCACCTTCTCGAATCGCAAATCGCAATTCCTTATCCATCGCTATACTGGTAATCAATTCCACATCCATCTCCACATTATCTCCCGGCATTACCATCTCCGTACCCTCAGGCAACGTTACCACGCCGGTCACATCTGTCGTACGAAAATAAAACTGCGGACGATAGCCATTGAAAAATGGCGTATGACGACCACCCTCATCTTTCTTCAATACATATACATTCGCCTTAAACTTTGTATGAGGCGTTATACTGCCTGGCTTGGCAACTACCTGACCGCGCTTCAAATTATCCTTATCAACACCGCGAAGTAGTAAACCAGCATTATCACCAGCTTGACCCTGATCAAGGATCTTACGGAACATCTCTACGCCAGTCACAACCGACTTATCATGGGCATCCATACCGATAATATCGACTTCATCACCAACATTAATAATGCCTCTCTCTATTCGACCAGTACCAACTGTCCCACGACCCGTAATACTAAATACATCCTCCACGGGCATCAGGAAAGGACGATCTACGTCACGTTTAGGCTCCGGTATAAAAGAATCGCAAGCTGCCATTAACTCAGTAATGCATTGCGTCGCGCCTTCATCACTAGAATTATTTAATGCCTCTAATGCACTGCCCTTAATAATCGGCGTATCATCACCAGGAAAATCATACTCATTCAGCAAATCGCGCAGTTCCATTTCCACCAATTCAATCAGTTCAGGGTCATCTACCTGATCCGTCTTGTTCATAAATACAACCATACTGGGCACATTTACCTGACGAGCCAATAATACGTGCTCACGAGTCTGAGGCATCGGACCATCTGCAGCGCTCACCACTAATACTGCACCATCCATCTGCGCTGCACCAGTGATCATATTCTTAATATAATCCGCGTGACCAGGGCAATCTACATGGGCATAGTGACGGTTCTCTGTTTCATACTCTACATGCGATGTCTGAATCGTAATACCACGCTCACGCTCTTCTGGCGCATTATCAATACTATCAAATGATCGTACCTCACTTAAACCATGGGCACTCAGAGTTAGCGTGATCGCAGCTGTCAACGTCGTCTTACCATGATCAACATGGCCTATAGTGCCAATGTTTACATGCGGCTTCGTTCGCTCAAATTTCGCTTTTGACATTTTATTCTTTCTCTTTAATTAATATAAATCTTCAAAAAACTTTTTCATCGAGCCTACGACCGGACTTGAACCGGTGACCTCTTCCTTACCAAGGAAGCGCTCTACCGACTGAGCTACGCAGGCGTTCACTAGAGCGGGTAATGAGAATCGAACTCACGTAACCAGCTTGGAAGGCTGGTGTTCTACCATTGAACTACACCCGCGTAACGTGGGGAGAGAAGGATTCGAACCTCCGTAGGCGTACGCCGGCAGATTTACAGTCTGCTGCCATTGACCGCTCGGCCATCTCCCCAACAGACATCTTCAATTTTAAAAGAGCAATTTTGTAGAGCCGGCGAAGGGACTCGAACCCCCGACCATCTGATTACAAATCAGACGCTCTACCAGCTGAGCTACACCGGCAAAAAAAAGGTTCAAATTTGCAAAATCTCGTCCCACCCGCTAAATACTACAAACGCATCGTCTATAATTACGATGCGAGAATAGCCGCGAAAAGTATTAGTAATATATTTAACAACAAAGCATTTATCGGCATGATAAATAATATTTTTCTTACTTTAAACTGTAGAGAAATGTGGATTAATGAGGCTATTTCTTTGATCTAACTTTAGGACCGCTAGGACTGTCTGCGACTAACCATCCTTCCTGATACAATTGATTTCGTATTTTATCCGCTGTTTTCCAGTCTTGTTTTAAACGGGCCTTTTCACGTTTTTTTATCAAATCGTATATATTCTGAGGAATGCTTTCTGCATCAGGAATTATGGCAAATAGATCGTCAAATTTATCAATAAAATCAAGCCCACCATTTATCTGACTAAACTTAAACTCTCCTCTATCAAGTAGTTTATTCATCGATCTTATCCAGCCAAAAAATATAGCAAATGCTTTTGGTGTATCTAAATCATCGTCAAGAGCTGCGACAAATTCTTCAAATTCATCAGGTATTGAACTCTCAGTTTCGCTACTATCCTTTAATTCCAATAATCGCTGTTGAAAATCTGTAATTCGCTGTATGGTCGTTCTAGCTTCTTGTTTTTGTTTTAATGAAAAATCCAATTTTGACCGATAGTGTGCATTCAGCAAAGTAAATCGTATTTCTTCCGCCGTAAAACCTTCAGATATTAAATCCGATATTTTATAATAATTTCCAAGTGTTTTACTCATTTTATCGCCATGAATTTGCAGATACTCTGAGTGCATCCAGTAGTTCACAAATGGCTCTTGTGTCGCGGATACTGATTGGGCTATTTCATTTTCATGATGGGGAAAAATGTTATCCACACCACCACAATGGATATCAAAATGATTCCCTAAGTATTTTATTGACATCGCTGAGCATTCAATATGCCATCCAGGACGACCACGTCCCCAGGGCGATTCCCAATATATTTTTCCATCATCATCGTCCCGGGCTTTCCATAAAGCAAAATCTTGAGGATTATCTTTAGAATATTCATCATTAATAATTCTCTCATTAACACGCTGTTGAGTCAAATCAATTTGGGTAAGCTGGCCGTAGGAATCATATGCATCCAAACGAAAATATACCGAATGATCTTCCGTCTCATAGGCATATCCATTTTCTTCAAGCGCTTGAATCATTTTTATCATTTCATCAATATGATCAGTTGCCCGAGGGTATTTATCAGCAGGCAGGATTTTCAATGATTTAATGTCATTCATGAACTCCTCAGTGTATTTTAACGTCAATTCATTAATCGTAATTTCTTCTGTAATTGCACGTTTTATAGTCTTATCATCTACATCCGTTATATTCATAACGTGATACACTTCATATCCCTTAAATACCAAAAATCGTTTCAATAGGTCTTCAAAAATAAAAGTACGAAAATTGCCAATATGTGCTGTATCGTATACGGTGGGACCGCAGGTATAAAGTTTTACCGTCCCCGGCGTAATCGGTTCAAATTCGACTTTTTTACGGTTTATTGTGTTGTAGAATCGGGTTGACATGCTTTTTCTTTGGTTTTAGATATCCAGGGTGAATTTGCACAGCTATAGCCTGCTGAATTTCCGCAACTTTTAAAACTAATTTATTTTCATTTTTTACCTTTACAACGATACCCTCCATGCCCTTCAATGGGCCATCTACAACTTTTACTTCATCGCCTTTAACAAAGTATTCAACCTGTTCAACCGTAAAGCCTCCATCGATCATACTTTTTATATTTTGTATTATTCCATCGGGTATGGTAGAAATATTGCCCTGAAATTTGACAATATGATGTACACCTATTGTCTGTAAAATATATAAACTATTCTTCAATTCAATTTTTGCAAACACATAACTGCGAAATAACGGGAATTCCACCCACCGTTTTCTATCGCTCCACTGCCGGCGTTCTTTAAGTATTGGGCAATAGGCCTCAATATCATTCTTTTCTAATTCCTGGATCACTACTTTTTCGTGACGAGATTTCGTGTATACTGCAATCCATTTTTCCATCATTCACTCCATGCTTGAAGAACTATACATTCAATTAAATCATTGAAAGATAATCCTGCTGCTTTTGCAGTCATAGGAGCCAAACTAGTATCCGTCATACCTGGCAATGTATTCATTTCTAAGAACCATAAATTATCTTCATGATCCATCCGAAAATCAGCTCGAGAATAATGTCTGCATTTCAACACATCAAATAATCTTTCTGTTATTTCCTGGATTCTTTTCGTTAGATCTAGTTCAATATCTGCCGGACATACGTACTTACTCATACCTGATGTATATTTGCATTCATAATCATAAAGTTCATGAGAAGGAATAATCTCACATACTGGCAAAGCCTTGCCACCTATCAATGTAACTGTTAATTCCCTACCCTTGATAAATTGTTCTACCATTACACTAGAACTGTAATTATAAGCTAAATTCAATGCTGGACCAAGTTCAGATTCATCATGTACGATTGTTAAGCCCACAGTACTTCCTTGATCATTTGGTTTAGTAACTAGTGGAAATTCAGAATTATCCTCACTAAGATTTTGATCCCTTGTAACGATTTTCCAGTCAGGTGTATTCACTTTACTACCTCTAGCAATAATTTTACTAATATTCTTATCCATACATATTGCAGATGATAATGGATCTGATCCAGTGTATTTTAAGCCTAAGGATTCCAAAAATCCTTGGATCGTTCCATTTTCACCAATGCTACCATGCAGGCCCAAAAATACTAAGTCGACAGAATGCAAATCAGAAATAATATCACCCAGTTTATTTTCCATGGTAATACCCAAAACATTATAACCGATAGCTTCAAGCGCTAACTGTATTGCTTTACCGGATTGTAGGGAAATTTCCCTTTCCTCTCCTGGGCCACCCATTAAGACCGCTATTTTATTTGGTTTTATCATTCCAATATCCAATCTGCCGCACCCTGTAAATCATTAACTGCTACAGTCGGTTCAACATCTGGACTATCTTTGATAGTATCCTTACCACGCCCTGATAACACTAATACCGTATCCATGTTAAGATTATTGCCAGACTTAATATCATGCACAGAATCCCCGATCATCAACGATTCACTCAAATTAATAGAATGGTCATTTGCTGCCTCTAAAAACATGCCAGAACCAGGTTTTCTTCGATTTGATGCGTTCTCTGGGTGGTCGGTACAAATATATATATCAAGCAATGGAATTGAATATTTGAAAAATTCGTTTTTTATGTAATCATGAATTTTATTTAAATCATCTTGGTCAATTAGACTACGTGATACACCTGACTGGTTTGTGACAATACAAAACCTGTTCCCAGAATGTGCTAATCGCTGTAAAGCAGGAATAGTAAAATCATAGAACTCAAATTGATCTAAAGAAGATATGTAACCAGGATCTGGGTTTAATGTGCCGTCCCGATCGAGAAAAATTGTATTATATTTCCTCATTTTGTGATAATCCTTGATCCTTAATATCCTTAAAATTCACTGAACTATTTAGAAAATACCCTGCGCCAATAATCACTATTGGAATAGTACCTACGGCATGAAGTATTATGGCTGCGGCTTGTGCATCTATCCTACCCACATCAAATAAATTCGTAAGTATATATACAGCTGCTGCATGATATGTACCAACATAGCCTGGTGCTGCAGGTACCGATATTGCCAAGGTAGTGGATATTAGTAAGACACCGATTCCAAACCATTCTAGTTCAATGCCGGTAGCAATCGTAGCCAAATAGGTTGAACAGTAATACATAATCCAAATAATTACCGTATATAACAATATTATTCCCAATTTATTTGTTGCTCTAATTGTAGTAGCACCATCCAAAAAGTTCTTTACAAAAAGTAATATTTTACGCAAAAGCCCAATTCGCAATAACGATGATTTTTCTATTTTTACTAATAAAGTCGATTTGACTTCACTAAATAAAAAGATAAAAATAAATGCAGTTAATGAAAATACAATTACTCCAATAATAATAAAGCCACCTATTGATTTTAGTGGGTATACTGTCATGATAAGAAGAATTACTGCTGATAATCCAACAAAATCAAGTATCCTCTCGATAACAATTGTACCAAATGCTGTTGAAGCAGTTAAGGATGTTTTATTTGCCACAACATACGCCCGTAAAAATTCTCCCATTCGAAACGGCAGAACAGAATTCCCGAAATATCCAATCATTATTGACGAAAAAGCAGGATCAAATGAAACATCTTTTATTGGTTTAACTAAAATTTGCCACCGCCAGGCTCTTATGACATTGCTCAAAACTAGAATAAAAACAGCTAGGAGGATCAAAATAATATTCACATTCTTTATGCTTATCCATAATTCCCCAAAATTGACCTGCTTGAACGCATAATAAAGCCCAAAAGCACTAATAATAATTCCTACAAATAGTTTGATAGTTCTATTCACGTAGATCAATTATCTCTTTCGCTTTTGGTGCAAATAAATCAAATTGAGAATTTCCTAATATTGGTTGATAGTCTGTTATTTCAACTTCAATATATTGTTCGGGCCTGTTTGGGTTCTGTCCAATAGTAAACTTTACAGGTTTAAATGTTTTCTGTTTTATCCATATCTTTCCAGATATGTACAGCTCATTTAATGTGTAATCCAGCTGAATTGTCTCCCTATTAGCGCTGGAATTATTGATGGTAAAACCAGAAAAGTTGCCCGATAAAAAATCAAAAATATCATAACTGCCATCAATCATTGTATCATAGATTATTTTACTTTCATCCGTTTTGTAATATGTTATAATCAGATCGTTATCAACTTTTATAGATTGCTCGTTTGTACTGAGAAAATATTTATTATTTCCAAGCAATTCAATTACACCAACTTCACTCCATACATTTTCACCATCAACCTGCGACCATTTAATTTTCATTTCAACGCCGTTGTGGTTAGTCAATGCGCTAGATAAATAATCAAGGTATTTTTGGTTTGTATCCTTTTGAAGCGGCATCACCATAAAAAGGATTACCAATAAACTAGAAGTCATGTATTAATTAATCGTCAATCATCTGCATATAGGTTTCATCAACCATTACTTCACGTGCCTTACTGCCCGTAAATGGCCCAACTATACCAAGTTGTTCCATACGGTCAATTAATCGGGCTGCGCGGGAATAACCCACCTTCATACGGCGCTGAATTAGTGATATTGAACCCTGCTGGTGAATGATCACAAGTTTGATTGCTTCATTCAATAATTCGTCTTCGCCCTCACCAGTTTCTCCTGAATCAACATCCAAAGTTGTTTGTTCTCTTACTGATTCCAACACAAGTTCATCAGTCTGAGGCTGGGACTTTATATGACCCATAATTGCTTCTATTTCACCAATAGAAAGAAAAGCATTATGCAATCTCACCGGTTCAGAGGACCCAGACCCTAGATATAGCATATCCCCTCTACCTATGAGTTTCTCCGCGCCAGACATATCAATAATCACTCGTGAATCGATTCTACTCGCTACCTGAAATGCAATTCTAGAAGGAAAGTTCGCCTTTATAAGGCCAGTTATAACATCCACTGAAGGCCTTTGTGTGGCGATTACCAGATGAATTCCAACAGCGCGCGCTAATTGCGCTAGACGTGCTATTGGTTGTTCTACTTCCTTGGCATTTAGCATCATTAAATCAGCTAATTCATCCACCACCACAACGATATATGGCATTATTGGTTCGCCCTCAGCTTCCATCTTACTATTATATTCTTGGATATTGCGTACAACTGCATCCGCTAAGATATCATATCTCCGACCCATTTCTTTTTCAACAGCTCGAAGCGCTAAGGTTGCGTTTTCAGGCTTTGTCACAATTGATTCATCAAAATCTTCCATGCTCAACAGGTGATAACCTTTTAATCCATTATAAAGAGTCATCTCAACTTTTTTTGGATCAATAATAACAAATTTCAATTCATCTGGATTCGCGTGGTAAAGCAGACTGCAAATAATGGTGTTTAAACAAACGGACTTTCCAGAACCAGTAGTGCCAGCGATCAGTAAATGGGGCATCTTAGCCAAGTTTAAAGTAGAAATTTCACCAGAAGTTGTTTTCCCTATTGCAAGAGTCAATTCAGTATCTGATTCAGCGAACTTTTCAGAATTTATAATGGATCGAAAAAAGACCGTATCTGGATTTCGATTAGGAATTTCAATTCCCACAGATGATTTACCTGGTATTGGCGCGATTACACGTACCCGACTAGCTTCCATAACTCTAGCTAAATCATCAGATAATTGCACAAATTTGTTAACCCTTACACCCTCTGCTGGTTCTACCTCAAATAAGGTAATAACGGGTCCTGGACTTACATTAACAACCTTGCCTACTACACCGAAAGTTTCCAGACTTAGGGTCAGAAAGTTCGCCCTGTCTACCAGTTCATCCTTAGACATACCATCCAGTACTTTAACAGGCATCTCTAGTAAATCACTACTGGGTAGTTGATATTTTCTCTTAGGGGCTTTTCTGGCTTCTAATTCGTCTATATTTACTTCCTCTTCCATAACAATTTCACCGACTTCAATATCTTCATCAATCGGTTCTAAAGACTCGGTGGCTTGCTTATCCTGTTGGACTTCTTCAATTCCGTACGATTCTGGAGTTTCATCAGAGTACCCTTCCTGTAAAACTTGATCATTTTCTGGAGTAGGCGCTGAGAAAGACTCTGAAGGTACAGCAGGGTCGTTGATCCCTTCTTCAACTGACTCTTGTGTTGGTTTTGAGTCAATATCTACATCCTCAATTTCAGAATTATCATCAACAGCAACTTCTTTATATCTTTCAAGAATTACCTGCTCATCTTTTTGTTTTTCTTCAATTTTTCGTATCAAATCCTTTGTATGGCGACGTTTTTCTTTTTCGGACTCTTGTTCAACCGAAACCAATTTTCGGTCTTCCTGTTTTTTCTTAATGAAATTTGTTAAAGAATCAAATGGCCCATAAAAGCTCCATGAAAAGTATCCTCGTATCAATAGAAGCCAACTTGTCAGCACAATTATCGAAGAACCGATCATTCCAAAAAAGCTCACTAAAAAATTGGCTAGATTACCACCGATTAACCCACTGTAATTAAATTCAATTCCCGAACTGGAATACATACCAATTTCAAACAATCCCAAGGTAACGGATATTAATAGCATCGCACCTAGTAAATATCCGCTAATTCGACTAAGTATAGATGCTTCCCTTTTACTAAAAAACCACCACCCCCAAACACTACCTAATACAGGTAGTAAAAATGAGCTGTAACCAAAAGAAAATTTGATGAAAAAATAAGCTATAAAGACTCCCAGAATTCCCATGGGGTTTTCAACCTTTACATTGGGGGATATCCCGGGATCTTCATATGGATTGTAGCCCACCATACTGATAAGCGCTAGAAATGAAGTAGCCATACATAGGATACCTAGTATCTCAAGGCGACGTTCTTTCATCAGTAAACATCCTCATGAGTATTTTTCATTGATATATACCATTTTACAAACTTAGAAATACCATCCCGTATTCCTGTTTTTGGATCGTACCCTAAATTGTTCTTTGCACGATTAATGTCTGCATAAGTCTGTAATACATCACCCTGTGGAATTTCTTGATATTCAAAAATAGGGTCGGTACCTGTTGCTTCGGCGATTATTAAGATGAGGTTTGATAATTTGATTGGTTCAGAATTTCCGAGGTTGTAAATCATATATCGATCATCAAATTCGATAGATTGAATTATACCATCAATTATATCATCTATGTAAGTATAATCTCTTGCTGTCGAGCCATCGCCAAAAACAATTATTGGTTCGCCATTTAATGCATTTCGTACAAACTGATGTATTGCCATTTCAGGACGTTGTCGTGGGCCGTAAACAGTAAAAAAGCGCAACAAAGAAATATTTAGCTCATAAATATGATGATAAGTATGGCAGAGAAGTTCACCCATTTTTTTTGTCGCTGCGTAAGGTGAAATTGGGCGATCAACAGAGTCATCTTCATAGAATGGAATTTTCTTATTGTTTCCGTAGACCGATGAAGATGAAGCAAAAATCAATCTTTCTACATTTGATTCTACCATGGCGTCTAGAAGGATACGAGTACCTATTATATTCACTTCTGTATAGATTGAGGGGTTGCTTATTGATGGCCGCACTCCAGCCATGGCTGCTAAATGAATGACTATTTCAATATCGTGTTTTTTGAAAATTGATTTTACAAGACCTTCATCAAGAATATCTCCTTTATAAAATTCGTAATGATCATACTCATAATGATTAACCTGATTTAGCTTCTTGATATTGGGGTTATAGAACTCATTCAAATTGTCTATGCTTACAATATTATCACTCTTTTTAAGCAAATTATCAATGAGATGAGATCCGATAAATCCCGCACCACCCGTTACAAAGATCGTTCTACTTTTACTATTCTTGGCTTTCCGCATTATTTAAATGACTAAGATATCATATCCGGGCTATAAATTCACTGTACCTTGCTTGTATAAAGGCGGTTTCATGATAATTGCAGACTTTTTGCGACCACGAATATCGATATCTATTTTGGTGCCCGGGTTCGCATATTCTATTTCTACATAGCCCAAACCTATTCCTTTGTTCAAAGATGGTGATTGGGTACCACTTGTAACCATTCCAATCTGTTTTTCATTTACAAAGATATCATAATTATGTCGGGGAACCGCCCGTTCCATCATTTCAAAGCAAACCAATCTTTTTTTATACTCAATATTTTCATCCATTAAAGATTGCCGGCCAATAAATGCACCTTTGTCAAACTTCGTGATCCATCTCAACCCTGCCTCAATAGGTGTCGTCCCTCGATCTATATCCATACCGTACAGCGTATATTTCATTTCCATCCGGAGTGTATCTCTGGCACCCAAACCTATTGGTAATACCTGCAGCTCTTGTGTATCAAATAATTTATCCCATATAGCTAGAATTGACTCATCATTCCCATATATTTCAAAACCAAGTTCACCTGTATATCCCGTCCTTGACAAAACTACTGGATAACCAGCAACATTAGTCTCAATAAAGTGATAGAATTTTAATTTGGATAAATTATGGTCAGTAATTCCATGGAGTAGTCCACCAGATTTTGGACCCTGGACTGCAATCAGATTGGTTTCATCACTGATATCCCTTAAAGTAACATCTCCTTTTATTTTATTTGAAATCCACTGAAAATCACTTTCAATATTTGCTGCATTTACCACCATCATATAATGATCATCAAAGCGATAAATGACCAGATCATCAATTATTCCACCATTCTCTAAACACATTGTTGAATACTGGGCCTGACCAATAGCTAATTTTTTAATATCATTGGTTGTCAATAATTGCAGAAAATTTTCAGCATCATTACCAGATATTGTGAATTCTCCCATATGACTTACATCAAATACGCCAACAGATGTTCTTACCCCATTATGTTCATCAGTTATACCGGTGTATTGCAACGGCATTGAAAACTCTGCAAATGGGACCATTTTTGCATTAAAGCCAATATGTTTGTCATAAAGAATAGTATGCTTCATAATGCGTCCATTTAACAATGGAATTGTAAATAATAATTAATCAATATAGATGAAAGATAGGTCGAGTTTATCTGGATCGTCACTCACAATAGTTTCAGGGCCCCTTTTATTATATCCTCTATATTGTCATCAAGGCCATCCTCAGTAACTAATTTTTTGATAACTTGGTTAATTGCACTGCGTTTGTATCCTAGTGAAACTAATACTTTCATCACATCATCAATCTTATCCTTATCATCAGATACCAATAGAAAATCCAAATCACTACCCGTGTCTTGATCAGTGAATTTATCTTTCAATTCCACAATTATTCTTTTTGCAGTCTTTGTCCCTATGCCTGGGATTGACGTCAGTGATGCAACATCACTATCAATTATTTTTTTCTTGAACTCTATGGGATCTGTGCCCGAAAGAATATTCATAGCAGATCTTGGACCAATTCCACTAATTGAATTGAGTTGCATGAATACATCCCGTTCATGATCATCATAAAAGCCGTACAATACCATAATGTCTTCTCGCACATGTAAATAAGTCAATAATTCGACAGGCTGGTTGGGATTAGGAATTTTCTCAAAAGTCGCTAGCGTAATAGGAATCCCCAACCTTATTCCACCAACATCAACTATGACTGAAGTAGGGTTCTTTTTAACTAGTGTTCCTTTTATGGAATCAATCAAAATTTAAGACCAACGATTCTGGTTTAAATAACACAACCCTATTGCCAATGCATCTGACGAGTCCAAAGGTGTAGGCAGTTTATCTAAATGCAAAATATTTTTCACCATATATTGCACTTGCTCTTTACTTGCATTGCCATTACCTACCACAGATTGTTTAATTTTTTTTGGGGCGTATTCCACACATGGTATATTCTGCCTAAAACCGGCAAGGATAATCGTTCCTCTGGCTTGCCCTAGCACCATAGCGGATTTAAAATTCTTATGATAAAAAGTATCTTCTATTGCCAGGATTTCTGGCTTGTACTTATCGATTAAGACAGTTATTTCATCAAACAGATAGCCTAATCTATCCGCTAATTGCACACCCTTCGGTGGACGAATTGTTCCATAACTGTGAGCTGAGATCGTATTATCTTTTTTATCAATAATCCCGAATCCTGTCACCACAAGGCCTGGATCAACACCAATTACGCGCATAAATCAACCTGCTGGTTCAAAATTCGTGTAAACTGATTTAATATCATTATGATCCTCAATTTCATCCAATAGCGATATAGCTTTCTTCGATTTTTCATCATCAATTTTGTGTAAATTTTTTGGCAGCATTTCAACCTTGGAAGATTCAACATAATATCCCTTATTTTCTAAGGCACTGCGGACAGACATAATCTCTGCAGGATCTGTTGTTACAATAAATGCATTATCAACTGCTTCAAAATCCTCGGCACCCGCATCAATTGCGGCTTCAAAAAGTGTGTCTTTATCTTGATTATCTCTTGTTAATATAATCTGGCCCTTTTTATCAAACATCCACGCGACACTTCCATTTTCACCAAGGTTACCTCCGTATTTTGTGATCAGGTGTCTAATATCTGCTACAGTTCTATTTTTATTATCTGTTAATACTTCCATAAATATCGCTACACCACCAGGACCAAATCCTTCATATGTACACTCTTCATAAGTTGTTCCTGGAAGTTCTCCCGTCCCTTTCATAATTGCTTTTTTGATATTATCCTGTGGCATATTCGCATCACGGGCACTACTAATGGCGTGTCGTAATCGCGGATTTGAATCCGGGTCGCCTCCGCCAGCACGTGCAGTTATTGTTATTTCCTTTATTAGGGTGGTAAAAATTTTACCGCGCTTCGCATCAACCGCGGCTTTTTTACGTTTAATGGTGGACCATTTACTATGTCCGGACATACGCAGAGGTTAGAAAATTTTTGATTTATTCCAATTTAACAGAAACGAGTTGCGAAATACCTTGCTTTTCCATGGTGACACCGTAAAGGAAGTTCGCTGACTCCATAGTAAGTTTATTATGCGTCACTACTATGAATTGGGTATCACCTGAAAAATTACTGAGAACGCGTGTAAATTTTCCTATGTTTACATCATCAAGCGGCGCATCAACTTCATCGAGAATACAATAAGGACTTGGTTTTACCTGATATATTGAAAACAATAATGCTATTGCAGTTAGTGCTTTCTCTCCAGCTGAAAGTTGGCGCAGTGACCGATTTCGCTTCCCTGGCGGCTGTGCATTTATACCAATATTAGCTTCAAGAGGATCCGGGTCTCCTTCAAGTTTCAAGGATCCACGCCCACCCTCAAAAAACATCCCAAATAACTTTTCGAAATTCCCGCGAATATTTTCAAATGTACTTTGAAATTTCTCTCGAGCAATAGAATCAATTTTTTGAATTGTATCCAGTAAATTCCTCTCAGCTTCTATTAAGTCGTCACGCTGTTCACTTAACATCAATAAGCGGCTACTTTCTTCTTCATATTCAGCCTGTACGGCCATATTTATCGGGCCAATATTTTCAATACTTCTTTCAGTTCGCGCAATGGCAACATTTAATTCACTTTCTGACTCATCTACAATCATATTATCAGATATTTCTGTATCATATCGATCTTTGATTCGCTCATTTACAAAATTAATTCGCTGTTCAAAATCAGCGATTTTTAATTCACACTGTTTTAATTCTTCCAGCAATGCTTCCCGATTTTTCTGCTCTGACCTGATTTGTGCTTGTATTTCTTCAATCTGCCGGTAGGAGTCATTTGCTGTTTCCTGTTTCAGACTTAGAATTGATTCTTGCTTATTTACTAGGCCATTAATCTCTGATAATTTATTTTCAGCTGACTGAATAGATTTTTTCAAATCCTTATCCTGACTTTTTAACTGGGTCATTTCCTTATCAATTTCTGATTTTCGAGATGAAAATTCTTTAATTAAATCTTCCGCCGTTCGCTGCTGAAATATTACATTTTCTCTTTGACCTTCAAGATTAAGGCACTCTATGCGAAGATCCTGTGCATTTTGATGCAATTGATCTCTTTTAGATTGGAATTTTATTAAGTCATCACTTTTTTTGGTCTGTTCTTTTGCATGTTTGTTGAGTATTTGTTCTTCATTTGCAAGTTCTGATTTTAGAGTTTTAATCAAAAGTAACTGCCTTCTGATTTCTTGCTCATTTTCCTTGATTAATTTCTTCACCGCGACTATCGATTCAGTAAATTGACTCTGTTGAAATCCTTCTCGGACGAGATATCCATCAATTTCCGCCAAGCCATTGGATAATTCTTCGACTTGATTATCTAAATGAACTGAATCTTGTTTTGCTTTCTCAATATACTTCTCGAGTTTTGCAGACTGCATTTGTAATTTTTGAAATTGAATTTTCTGATTTATAATATCTCGTTTTATAATTTTTATATTTTCTTTTCGACCAATTAATCCTGCTTCATTATTACCATTGGAATTATTTATGATCATACCTCTAATCGAAAAAGTGCCCTTCTCATCAACTAGATCCCAGTTATTCAGTGAATTATCTTTTATCCCGACCTTTAGATCTTTTACCAGCAGAATGTTGCCTAGTAAAAATCTGGACAATGGCCTTATTGAATCTGTTGTTTTTACTAAGTCAACCGCCCGACCGATAATGTTGTCATCACTTTTTAGATTCGCTGTATTTGGTTTATCATCAGGAATATCTTTTAATGGTATTATCATTAATTTTCCAGCATTTCGTTTACGTGCTATATCCATTATATTAATGGCAGTATTGCGGTCTTTAACAACAATACATTTAGCATATTCTCCTAAAGCACTTTCTATCATAGGTGCTATCGAATCACCTACCTTAAGTAAATCGCCTACAGTACCTAGAACGCCTTTGTATTGATCCTTATTTTCCAAGACATCCTTTACGCCGTTTGGATAACCTTCTCTCGATATCAATAATTTCTCGTAAAAACGGCATTTTGATTTGAGGGATTTCATCCACACAGATACTTTGTGTTCCTGTATATCTATTTGTTGTTTTTCATGCTGTAGTTTTTCTAATTCGTCAGTCTTCTTGTTTAGCCGATTCTTATTTTTCTCTAATTTTTCCGAAATACTAGTTTTAGTGTTCTTATTGATTTCGATCTGTTTGGTAATGGACTGGAAGTCCTTTTCAAGATCTAATATTCTTTCCTCTAAAAGAGAAATATTATCCGTCTTTTCTTGGATTATTGTATTTGTACGGTCAAACAATGACTTTTTATCGGACAATTTTTGCAGTAAATCCCAACGCTTATCCTGCATCGAATCCAACACCGTTTGCATTTCTTTTAATTCATTGTCAATTGCTTCAAAAGCGAATTGCTTTTCTTTGTATGAATTCAAGTACGAATCAATCTTTGGCTGTAACCCTCTGATTACCTTTTTATAATCAAATAAATGATGTTGTAGCTCATTTTTCCTTTTGTTAATCTTGTCTTGTTCTACTACCAAACGGTCCATTGAAATAATTGCTGACCGCGACTGCTCTTTCCAAATAATTATATCATTCTGCAAACCTTCCCTTTTATCATTAAAATCAC
>CAJXWT010000012.1 GCA_913062595.1 uncultured Fidelibacterota bacterium | reverse complement strand
CTTGAATCAATATTTACCCATTTGCCCGCATCTCTTTTCGATAGGTAAATCTTTTGATCCAATTCCCCAGTAATATTAATGGTAAGTGAAAATTCATTGCGGGATATATGGTCACTGCAACCCCATATTATTATCATTAATAGAAATATATACGTTCTTTTCATCTTACTAATTTTATTATAATTTGGATTAAGCCAAATAGTTTGCTTGAAAATCAATAATATTAACTTTAACAAAACAATTGGAAAATAAACTACAAAACTTTTACTCAAACCTAAACGAACTAAATAACTGATATGAAAAAATTATTTATCTGGTATATTTTGTTGGTTGGATATATCAACGCTGCCAGTCCGGATCCCGTTTTCGGCGAAAATGGGATGGTTGTTTCCACCAGCCGTCAAGCTTCAATAGCTGGAATTGAAATTTTAAAAAAGGGCGGAAATGCTGTTGATGCTGCTTGTGCTACGGGTTTTGTCTTGGCAGTTACATCATCATCAAATGGAAATATCGGTGGTGGTGGGTTTATGGTGGTCCATAAGGAAGATAGTACAATATTTACATTAGATTATCGAGAAATAGCGCCAGCTGCTGCCCATCGGGATATGTTCCTTGATTCCAATGGCGAGGTTATAGATAATATGTCATTACGAACAAGAGCAGCGTCCGGAGTCCCAGGGAGTGTTGATGGATTATTAAAAGCCTGGAAAGATCATGGCTCAGGTAATATATCGCGACGGGAATTACTCGCGCCTGCCATTGCCCTAGCTGAAAGAGGATTTGAATTAAGCCATTATGAAGCAAAGCGCTTTAACGATAACAAAGATTTGTTTTTAAAGAATAAAGCTGCTGCTAAGATATTTATCCGCGGAGATAGAAAACCCTGGAAAGCAGGAGATCGATTTATTCAAAAAGACTTGGCCAGAACTTTAAAACGGATTTCCCGGGAAGGCCGAGATGGATTTTATACTGGAAAAACAGCGGATCTTATCATAACAGAAATGAATAGGGGTATTGGCTTGATCACCCATTGGGATTTACTACACTATGAATCTAAATACCGTGAGCCGATGATTGGTTCCTTCAATGGATATGATATTATTTCCATGGGTTTACCAAGCTCTGGAGGAACTATTCTAATCGAAATGCTTAATATGCTTGAAAAATTTTCCTTGGCAGAACTTGGCTGGAATTCATCTGATTATATCCACCTGCTGACTGAAGTTGAACGCAGGGCTTATGCTGATCGAGCCGAACACCTGGGTGATGTTGACTTTTGGACACCACCCTTATCAATGCTAACAAGCAAAAAATATGCAATAGATCGCATGGATGATTTCTATGCAGATAAAGCAACATCAAGTACGGTTGTTTTTGCTGGAGATCCGAGTGGTTATGAAAGCCCGGAAACAACCCATTATTCTGTTATCGACAAAGACGGCAATGCGGTAAGTGTAACTACCACTATAAACTTAGGATATGGTGGAGGTTTTCTTATAGAGGGTGCTGGATTTTTCCTGAATAATGAAATGGATGATTTTTCCGTTAAGCCTTGGGTGCCTAATGCTTTCGGATTAGTAGGGAATGCTGCCAATGCTATCCAGCCCGGGAAACGTCCCTTAAGCTCGATGACACCTACAATTGTATTAAAGAATAAAGAACCATTTATCATACTTGGCTCACCTGGTGGTTCAAGGATTATAACAGCTGTATTACAAACAATATTAAACGTAACTGTTCACAATATGAATATACAAGAAGCTGTATCAGCACCAAGGGTACATTCACAATGGCTGCCTGATGTAATTATGGCTGAATCATACAGTATAATCAAAGACGTAGAAACATCGCTAATAAATAAAGGTCATAAAATTTTACCTTATAAAAACATTGGTGATGTAAATGCAATTTTAATAAATGAGGACGGTTATTTTGGCGGAACTGATATAAGAGGAGAAAATACTGCTATTGGCTACTAATTAGCTGATCTTCAATGAGCTGAACAAAAATTGAAGACCCTACCAAAAGCGCATTTTCATCAATATCAAAGTGGGAACAATGATGAGGAACTGTAAAAATTTCTCGATCAATTGGCGCTGAACCAACAAAGAAAAAACAACCGGGAATTTTTTGGGCATAATAACTGAAATCCTCCCCGCCCATTGATAAATAAGGAAGACCGCAGCCGTTACCAACCACTTTTTCCGCAGAGAACTTCAGTCTTTCATACGCTATTTCATTATTGATGGTTGGCGGATATCCATCGATGTAGACGAATTCAATATCTGCACCAAAGGTGCGGCCAATACCATTAATGATTTCTTCCATCCTCCTTTTAATCATTTGCCGATTATCTTCTGTATAGGCTCTGGCAGTCCCCTTTAACACAACTTCATCAGCAATTACATTGAAATTATGGCCACCATTTATTTGACCCACGGTAACAACAGTACTTTCCAGAGGATTTGTATTTCGGCTAACAATACTTTGTAATGCAGTCACCAAGTGGGCGGAAACTAAAACGGCATCAACTGTACCCTGGGGTGTGGCACCATGACCACCAACTCCTTTAATGGTTATTGCGAATTCATCGGCGGCGGCCATTGTTGGCCCATCCTTAACCCCAACTTCGCCATATTTCTGGTAATTCCATAAATGGATACCATATATTTCATCAACCGTATCCAAACAGCCGTCCTCGATCATATAGCGGGCGCCACCACCGCCCTCCTCAGCAGGTTGAAAAATAAAGCGGATATTTCCTTTTAATTGTTCTTGAAATTGTTCTAGGACTGTTGCGGCACCGAGCAGCATAGCTGTATGTCCGTCATGTCCACAGGCATGCATAATTCCATCATTCACAGAACGGTATGGAATATCTCCAGTTTCCTGAATCGGTAAGGCATCCATGTCTGCGCGCAAACCGATTGTCGGGCCACCTTTATTTCCCTTCAGATCGCCTACTACCCCCGTTTTACCGATACCGGTCACTACATCAAAACCAAGGTCTTTCAGGTGTTCAGCGACCAGTTCGGATGTACGATGTACATCGAATCCAAGTTCAGGATATTTATGAATATCCCGGCGAATAGCGATTATATCATCTGCTATTGCTGCAACTTCAGATCTTACCTTTACAGCCATCTTATAATGCCATGCCCTTAATAATTTCGGTCAAAAGATTGGTAAAATCATCTTTAACCTGAGCGGATACTTTTATAACGTCATCATGGGAAAGTGGTTCATCAATTATCCCTGCCGCGTAATTGGTAATTGTGGAAATACCCAGGGCCTTCATCCCTAGTTCAGCTGCTGCCTGGATCTCCGGTACTGTACTCATGCCTACAGCATCTCCCCCGAGAGACCCTAAAAATGATACCTCAGCCGGTGTTTCGTATGATGGGCCCAATGTCCAACAATAAGTTCCCTTCGTGATGGACAAATCAATTTGATCTGCAGATTTAACAGCCAGTTTGATATATGCTTGATCATGATATGGTGTGCCTGAATATTCCTCCGGTTCAGCCACACTGGCGCGGAAGGTACAATCCATATGACTATCAATGATCATCAAACTCCCTGGTCGCAAATCCGGTTTCAGGGATCCAGCTGCGTTGGTAATTATTAATGATTCGATACCCAGCGCATGAAACAATTGAACAGGTAACGTTATCGTTTGTATATCATAACCTTCATAGTAATGGAACCGTCCTTTGGCGGCCAGCAAAGGAATATCATGTAATGATCCAATAGCTAATTCACCAGCGTGGCCTCGGACCGTTGATTCTGGATAGTCTGGTATATCTTTGTATGGTATTAACATGACATTATTCATCTGATCACAAAATCCACCCATTCCGGACCCAAGTACAACAGCAATACTGGCTCGGATCTCAGTCCGGTCAATAATGAATTGTTTCATTGCTGATATATTATATCTCAATTAAAACTTACCTGATCCAAAACAGCGAGCTGACCACAGCCACCATTAATTTCCGTTCCCTTACTCCAGCGAATGGTTACCATAAAATTTGCACCTTGAAGTCGATTTACAAATTGTTCAATTTTTTCTTCACTTGAACGGTGGAACGGTCCATCAATTTCATTATAAGGAATCAAATTCAGCTTACACGGCAAATCGCCGATTAGATCCAATAGTCTATCTGCATCTGCAATATCATCGTTTACATCGGCCAACAATACATATTCCAGTGTAATCATTTTTTTGGATATATGATAGTAATCCCAGGCAGATTGAATTAAGGCATCCATTGAATGTGTTTTTGAAATAGGCATAATCTTCACGCGTTGATCCTGACTACTGCTATTCAGGCTGACTGCCAATTTATACTTATGACCTTCTTGGGTGTATTGCTGGATCTTTGGCACAATACCGACTGTGGATATGGTAATTCTTTGTGCGCCCAGATTTATACCTTCTTTGTGGTTAAGCAAGTCAGCTGCATTTATCACCTGCTGATAATTTAAAAATGGTTCGCCCATACCCATAAACACCACATTAGTAATCCGTTTATTAATGGAATTCAGTATCAGCAAATATTGATCAACTATTTCTCCGGCAGTGAGATTTTTTATGAATCCCATTTTTGCTGTTGCGCAGAATTTACAATCTACGGCACAGCCCACCTGAGTACTGACACATAAAGTGACTCGTTTTCCCTCTTCCATAATGACTGATTCGATTTTTTCACCAGAAGGTAACTGGAGTAGAAACTTCTGAGTTGGCTCAAAATCTGAGCTTGTTTTTTTTATTAGGGCCAAAGGATGTAAAACATATTCATTGGCAAGTAAATCACGAAATGAAGATGGCAGGGTATTCATCGCATTAATGGAATCGACCTGTTGTTTATACACCCAGTGAAACAATTGTTTTCCTCGAAATGTTAATTCGTCATGCATTACCGCAAGGGTCTCCATTGCGGAAATATCCATACCAACTAGTTGAACTTTTTGGGTTACTCGCGCGTTAGACATGCCACTGAATTTCCAGTGCTTGTAATGACAGAACAAGACAATAACATTGTTTCCTGAGAGGGTGCCATTTAATTTTGACCCCTTCTGAATCATAAGCAAAATAATAGATGGAAATTACGTGGATAAAATGACAGACATAAAGCTGGTGAAGCAGCTTACAGAATCTCGTGATCGGTTCAATACGGAAATATCAAAACGTATTGTAGGACAGCAAGATATAATAGATCATATTCTTATCGCTTTACTTTGTCGGGGGCACACCCTTTTAGTTGGTGTCCCTGGGTTGGCAAAAACTTTATTGATAAAATCAATTGCTGAGCTATTAGACCTGAATTTCAGCCGTATTCAATTTACGCCTGACTTGATGCCAAGTGATATTACAGGAACAGAGATCATTGAAGAAGACCATAATACTGGAAAAAGGGAATTTCGATTTTTTAAAGGACCTGTTTTCGGAAACATAATTCTAGCTGATGAAATTAACCGTACTCCACCAAAAACACAGGCTGCATTATTAGAAGCGATGCAGGAGCATAAGGTTACCACAGCTGGTCAGACCTATACACTTGAAGAACCATTCTTTGTTCTGGCGACACAAAATCCCATTGAGCAGGAAGGTACTTACCCATTGCCTGAAGCACAGCTGGATCGCTTCATGTTCAATATAAAGATCGATTACCCTTCCTTCGAAGAAGAGGTGGCAATTGTCAAATCTACCACCAGTGGAATAGACAATGAATTAAATATCATACTCGACCGGGGAGACCTGCTGCTTTATCAAGACCTTGTGCGCAGGGTACCTATTGCAGATAATGTTATTGAATTCGCTGTTGACCTGGTGTCCAAGACCCGCCCGCAATCAGATAAGGCATTCACTGCGGTCAGCGATTGGATCGAATGGGGTGCGGGACCCAGGGCATCACAATACCTGGTACTAGGTGCAAAAGCAAAAGCTGTGTTGGACGGCAGGCCTGCGCCTGAAATAGATGATATAAAAGCAATGGCTCGACCTGTACTAAGGCATCGTTTAATTACCAACTTTAATGCGGAGGCAGAGGGGTTAAGCACTGATGATATTCTTTCTATCTTATTGGAAAAAGACACAAAGTAAATTTTATGGAATCAATTGATAAACGAAAATACCTGCAGCCAGAAATGGTAGCGCGGCTGAGTAATATGTCTCTGCGGGCACGATTAGTGGTTGAAGGATATATAATAGGCCAGCATAAAAGCCCCTTCCATGGTTTTAGCGTGGAATTTGCTGAACACCGCGCTTACGGTCCGGGCGATGAAATACGCCATGTTGACTGGAAATTATTTGCAAAAACAGATCGGTATTTTGTAAAACAATATGAAGAAGAAACAAATTTGCGTTCCTATATCATATTGGATACCAGTCGATCAATGGATTACAAAAGTGGCAGTGTATCCAAGTTGGAATACGGAAACTATCTTGCTGCAGCATTATCTTACCTGATGCTTAACCAGCAAGATGGGGTCGGACTCGTTCTCTTTGATAACAAGATCCAAAAGTTTCTCCCACCGCGGTCAATACCCAGTCAAATCAATGCAATATTGACCCATTTGGATAACGTAGGCCCTGGAGAGGATACAAACATAGGTATCGTATTGCATGAGATGGCTGAGCGGATCAAGAAACGGGGCTTGGTGATCCTTATATCAGATTTATTGGATGAACCTGATACAATTATTGGTGGTCTAAAACATTTCAGACACAATAAACAAGAAATAATCGTATTTCACATCTTGGATAGAAAAGAACTGGAATTTGATTTTAATGATCGTACCCGGTTCAAGGATATCGAAACGGGGGAACTGATAACTACCGAACCGTGGCAGATACGAAAAGTTTACCAAAAAGCTGTTCAAGCATACCAAGATTCGTTCCGTTTACGGTGCCGCGAACAAAAAATCGATTATGTGCCTCTATTCACAGACCAAAACCTGGATCTTGCCTTAAATAAATATTTGAAGAAGCGGAAACGCTTAGGCTAACAAAAAACCCCCACGTGGGGGTTTTTTATTTGATCTATTATAAACTCTTTACTAACCGCCCAATCGCTTCGCTTTTTCTAAATAGCGTAGTGACTCATCAGGTTCTCCCTGTTGCAACAATACGCGCGACATACCCCGATAATGATCAGGATTATCCGGATCAATAGCGATCAATTCCCTATAGAATTTTTCTGCTTTGCGCCATTTTTCTGCACTTTCAAACAACTGCGCCATACCCATCACCGCTTCAATATCATCAGGGTTTTCATCAAGGGCATTAATAAAATTGTATTCAGCCTCTTCTAAATTACCTACCCTGTTATACAGAATACCCAGGTTGAAATACAGATCCGCTTTTACTTCACGGTCCGTTTCTTTATCAATTGCAATTTCATAAGTCTGGATCGATTCTTCCAACTGCCCTGTATCGTAGTAAATCTGAGCCAGATTTCTAATAGATTTTGTATTACTCGGTTCCAGTTCAACAGCTTTTTTAACATAAGGTAACGCAGCTTCAAAATCTTGTTTTTGCATAAATATTTGACCAGCTGTCACATTCACAGTGGCGTCATCGGGTGATAGCGCCACTGCTTTTAAGATATAATCCTCTGATTTATCAGTATTGCCGGCCAAGTGATTACAACGAGAAAGCATTGTGTATGATTGCGCCTCATCCGGTTTTATTCTGGCTGAAACCTCGAAGGTGGTAATAGCCTTTTTCATTGCTGCATTAGATGCTGAATCCGAAGAAGCGGCTTGATACTCATTAAACTCCACAACGCCCCTATTGTATATTTCTGCCCAAAATTGTGATCGGGCCATAACAACAAATTCCTTAACTGTTTTCTCTTGCCCTAATATTTTCTTATTTGGGTCAATGGTCAAGGCCCTATCAAAAGACTGGTTCATCTTTTCCCAATCTTTTTTCTGCACACCATAGATATGATACCCAAGTTGGTAAGGTATCTCTGGATTCTCCGGCTCTGCATCAACCGCCTTTATGAGAAACTCTTCTGCTTTCTCCCATTCCTGTTGCTGAATGTACAATTTAGCAGATGTATACTCTTGGCTCGTGCAGTCTACAAATATTACTGCCGCAAACCCAAGGAGGGCGATCCATATACGTTGTTTATTTAACATTTTTTTCTCTTGACTAAATTTTGATTAAAAAGCTGGTGAAATTAGGAGTAGATCGCAATCCTATCAAGAATTAAGGGTTTTACGCAGGTAGTCCTTACGGTGATTAATTTCCTCATTAGATGCACGATGCAGCGATTCAATACCAAACCCTTCGATACAAAGGCTCGCTAGGGCTGAACCATTAATAATTGCTTCTGTCATGGACTCACCATGGGCCACAGCAGCTGCCAAACCACCGCCAAAGGCATCGCCCGCACCGGTCGGATCCACTACATTTTGCACGGGAAATACGCCTATTGTATCCACGCTGTGACCAGAGTACAAACGAGCACCTTTCGTACCGCATTTTATGACCACTTGCTGTGGACCAAGGGACTGCAAAACGGCACCTTGATCATCATGATTCTTTCGACGAGTGAATTGCTCAGCTTCAAACTCATTAAGCAGTAAAACATCACAGTAACTGATAACTTCTTTTAATTTTTTCCGTGCTGTGTCGATCCACAAATTCATAGTGTCGATAATTACGCATTCCCGTTTTAAGTTCTGCTGTAATACAGATAATTGCAATTTGGGATGAATGTTAGCCAAAAAAAGGAACGGGATATTTTTATTTTTTTCTGTCAGTTTCGGTTCATAGTCAGCAAATACACCTAATTCAGTAAATAATGTTTCGCGATCATCCCAATCTTCCGGATAGCGGCCACCCCAACTAAACGTTTGTCCGTCTTTTTGATCCAGGTTGGATAGATCCTGCGAATATTCTTCAAATATCTTCATTCCTTCTGCAGGAAAATCCGTACCAATTATCCCAACCAAATGCACATCGGCCGATTTACCCGCAGACACAGTAGCATAGGTCGCCGAACCACCTAGAATGGATTCCCGTCGATCAGAAATAGTTTCGATAGTATCCAAACCAATGGAACCAACTATCAGTATAGATTTGCCTGACATACAGGTCTCCATTTTAAGGGATTTCGAAAAGATGAACAAAACCATATTATCTTGCTAAAAGGAAGGCCATGGCATTATATTTTGAGCTTATGGTAACTAAAACGTTTGCTATCCTAACAGATATCCACTCCAATCTCTTCGCATTGGAGCAGGGAATCTCTATCATAGAGGAAAGAAAGGATGTGGATCAGCTGGTCTGTCTGGGAGATTGTTTTGCTTTAGGTCCTGCTCCAAAGGAGACCCTAAGTCTTCTTAAAAGTCTGGATAATTGCATATTTATTCGTGGTAACCATGACCGTTACCTCATTGAAAAACTCTGGGAGCAAGAACAACCATCCCTGGAAGGCATGGATCCTTATGATCCAATCTGTCAAGCGATCGTTGCCAACGAAGAATGGACCGCTGCGCAACTTGGACAAGAAGGGTTGGATTTCGCCCTGGAAATGCACGTGGCCCATCGGGAAATAATTGGCAATATATTGGTAGAATTCACCCATGCCTGGTATCAACGGGATGACCAGCCGCCCTCAATGGAGGAAATCAAGAACTGGCGTAATCATATTAAAAACTCATACCCAAAAATCGAAAAATTCATTTTTGTACACGGTCACATACATACGCCAAGGTACGAAACAGAAGACGATCTGACCATTTACTGTCAGGGATCAACAGGATTGCCATTTGATGAAACGCCGAAAGGCGCGGTTGCATTTCTCACTGTGGGTGATTCCGTAGAATGGGATGTTGTCAGGTATGATTATGACCGAGACGCTACGGTTAACTTGCTGGAAGAACGGCAGCCGCCATTTTATTCCAATCTGCAGAATACTGTTCGCTATGCTACCATCAAAAATGATTAGTAAATCCAGCGCTGTAGTAATATAATTCTTTAATTTTTACCGCAATTAATCAAATTACATGCTTTATTTTGACCATAGTGCGACAACACCTATTCACCCTGATGTACAATCATTGATCAATGAATTAAATCATGACATTTATGGGAATCCTTCTAGTATCCATGTCGCGGGTAGAAAAGCAAAACACGTAGTCGAAACAGCCAGAAAACAAATCGCTGATGCAGTAAACTGCGCTCCCAAAGAAATCATTTTTACCGGTGGCGGAAGCGAAGCGAATAACCTGGTCCTGTGGAACATGATCCACAGAGATCGGAAACACGTCATCACCAGTGCAATTGAACATCCGGCCATTCTTGCTGTGTTGCGACAATTGGAACACCTGGGTATAACGCACACCATAATCCCGGTTAATAAATATGGCTGGGTAAATCCAGAAGATATTGATGCGGCAATCAGGGATGATACAGGACTCATAACCATAATGCTGGCCAATAACGAAGTCGGTACAGTTGAACCATTACAGGATATCGCTAAGATTGCGAAAAAACACGACGTCCTATTCCACTCTGATGGTATCCAAGTAATGGGAAAATTACCTATTGATGTACAAGAATTAGGTATGGACATGATGAGTTTTTCAGCACACAAGTTCTACGGACCCAAAGGTGTTGGTGCTCTGTACATTAAAGAGGGCATTTCAATGAAGCCCCTTATTATTGGTGGTAGTCAGGAGAAAAGTCTACGGGCAGGTACAGAAAATGTGGGCGGAATCGCAGGTTTAGGATGTGCAGCAGAGCTGGTAACCAAATCTTTAAGCGATGTAGGTCCTTCTTTGACAGCACTTGAGAAGCAATTCAAGACGAAGTTCAGTGAACAGCATGCAAACGTAATATATAATGGTTTTGGAGACAACCACCTGGCGGGATTGATCAATATTACAATCCCTGGAATTGCCAGCGATCTGCTGTTGATCCATCTGGACAGTGAGGATATTGCTATTTCCAGTGGTTCGGCCTGTTCTTCTGGAACTATCAGTCCATCACCGGTATTAAAGGCGATGGGTATTAGTGATAAACAAAATCTGGAAACTATCCGGATCAGCGCCGGGCGGGACAACACCAGTGCGGAAGTTGACCAACTTGTAGAAACCATGACCCGCGCTATTGCCACCATCCGTAGAAATGCCAGATGAGTGAAAAAATAATCGTTGGATTAAGCGGTGGTGTTGACAGTTCCGTCGCTGCCTTGCTACTGCACGAGCAGGGTTATGATGTTGAATGCATTTTCATGAAAAACTGGGAAGATGATGGTGGCGAAATCTGTTCATCTGCTGAAGATTACAATGATGCATTGCAGGTATGCGAGATCCTGGGTCTGCCACTTCATAGTGTTAATTTTTCACAGGAATACTGGGACAAGGTTTTTGCATATTTTCTCGCAGAGTATAAAGCGGGTCGGACTCCCAATCCGGATGTATTATGCAACCGTGAAATAAAATTTAAAGCATTTCTGGATTATGCTCTGCAACTAGGCGTGAGTAAAATTGCAACAGGACACTATGCTAATGTTGAGGAGACCCCTTCAGGGTTCCAGCTTTTGAAAGGTACTGACCGCAATAAAGATCAAAGTTACTTCCTTTATATGCTATCAAATAAACCGTTGTCTAAAAGTGCATTCCCAATCGGTAAAATACAAAAACAAGAGGTGCGGCAACTCGCCAAAAAAGCTGGACTGCCCACAGCGGGGAAAATGGATAGTACCGGTATTTGTTTCGTTGGTGAACGGAATTTTCGGCAGTTCCTCGAGCGGTATCTACCAGAACAACCAGGAGACATCATTTCAAATGAGGGGGAAAAAGTTGGAACTCATGACGGCCTCATGTATTACACTATAGGTCAAAGAAAAGGTTTAGGGATTGGCGGCGGCCACGGCAAATCTAATTCACCATGGTACGTGATCGAAAAAATTATGGATAAAAATAATCTTATAGTATGTCAGGGTAATGATCATCCCCTGCTCTATAGTAATATCATTACCGCAAGCCAATTACACTGGATCTCTGGGGCGGCGCCTGATGCGGGAAAACAACTGGCGGCAAAAATACGTTACCGACAAAAAGATAAGACCTGCAAGATTGAACCAGTGAATGATGATTCAGCTATAATTTATTTTGACGAACCAGTTTTTGCGGCGGCGCCTGGTCAGTCTGTGGTTTTATACGATGGTGAAGTTTGCCTAGGTGGTGGCATCATCGAACCCTACGTAAATTAACCTCCTGATCATGAAACGCAGCACCGCAACTAAACAAATTACAACATTGCAAGTTATTACTGATTCACCCGAAATTTCGGGTGTCTATAAGAAAGAGCAATTAACAATTTTATTATTAAATTACTAATATGAGAATTCTACATAACTGCATCATTATTTTTTACATTCTAGGCGGGGGTCTCTGGGGCCAGCTTAAATCCCAGGTACCGGATCAAAATACGGGAGCAATGATTACCGGTAATAATATGTCAACAACCGTTCCCTTACTAGACCCCAATCGCTTCAATATGCACCATAATTTTTCCATGTCTACAATGTCTCTTGGCGGCCAAGCGATGAATGTAGCTGCCTATACCAATATGATGACCTATGAATTAAATCCCAATCTTCACCTGGGTGCAAGTTTCAGTCTCATTCAGCCGACAGGCATGATGGGGCTAGGTAATTATGGTCTGAACAAGACCCAATTTTTATATGATGCGAACCTGCAATATCGGCCATCGAAAAATACACTTATTGAATTCAATATGAGTAATCGTCCTTACTATAATCGCTATAACCGTCACAGATTGGAATATCATCCGTTTTATAATAACTATTATATGGAACGGGATCCCTAATTAATTCCTGTCCCTGATGTCAGCAGGTTTAACTCCAAATTAAATTACCACTGTAGATGCCTCGGACAAAATCCGCCTTATTTAGTAAAAAGAAAAAATCAAAACGGGGCGGGCACAAAGATTTACAGGGGTCATTAATAAATTCAGCTATTGTTGTTTTATCATTGCTGCTGGTCGCCTTCATTTTCTCTTTTACCACACGGCAGACACACCACGGTGTCCCCATCGAAGTTACCTTCCCTGCCCTTCCCGAACAGCCAAGACTGGCCGTTGAAATCTATGAACAGAAACCAGTTATGGATATCGAGGTTGAGATCCTGAATGGCTGCGGAATTGCAGGTCTGGCCTCAAAAGTATCAGCTCTTTTACGGGATAATAATGTGGATGTGGTCCGTTCGGAAAATGCTGATAATTTCAACTATACCCAAACCATGTTGATTTTAAGAAATGAAAACCTGGAAGATCTAAATTACGTCGCCAAAACGCTGGGTCTGGATCCTGCGGAAGACCCGCGCGTGATTCACCAGCCAGATGAAAGCCTTAACGTAGACTTGACGTTAATTCTTGGTAAGGACTTTAAATCGATAAAATCTATACAAACGTATATAGATAACTGATCAAAACCACTGTCGTCTGTTAAATTAAATACTTCTGGCTCAGGAAAGCTCGCTGAATCAATTGCCCATCTCGCCCTAGATAAAAAAGCTGAAAATATACTGGTAATACATGTTGCCGAACTGACCAGCATAACAGACCATTTTGTCATTTGCTCTGCGGCCACGGATATCCAGGTGAAAGCCATAGCCGATGGTATTCGCAAAGGAACAGACAGTAAAGCATGGCGCATCGAAGGTTATGAACAACTAAATTGGGTTCTGCTGGATTATGTAGATGTTGTAGTACATATTTTTAAAACAAGTGAGCGGGAATATTATCAGTTAGAAAGGCTGTGGGCCGACGCACAGCTAACAGAATACAATGATTGAAATCAAACAATATATTAGCGAAGTAATTCATGCTGGTCTGGCCAAATTAGAGATCAAAGAATATGCGCTCGTAGAAAAATCTGCAAATCCTGACTTTGGTGATTTTTCATCCAATATTGCCATGGGGCTGGCCAAAACACTGCGGAAAAATCCACTGGAAATTGCGGAAATGATCCAGGTAGAATTGACAATTGATAAAAAAATAATTTCTGAACATTCTGTTACACCACCGGGGTTCCTCAACTTTCGTGTAGCAAAATCATTTTACCAAGAAACTGTTACGCAAATCATTGCAGCGGCTGGTACATACGGACGAACAGATACTGGAAAAGGAAAGAACGCTAACGTAGAATTTGTCAGCGCCAATCCAACCGGACCACTAACTGTTGGCCATGGACGGCAAGCAGTACTGGGTGATACAATCGCTAATATCCTGGAATGGCATCACTACGATGTAACGCGGGAATATTATTATAATGATGCGGGCCGGCAAATGCGTATACTGGGCCAATCGGTTGCAGCGCGTTATTTTGAGCAATTAGGCCGGGAAGGTGACTTTCCGGAAGACGGATACGAGGGTGAATACATTAAAACCATCGCTACAGAGATCCGTGAGCAGCATGGGGATAGCTTAGCGCTAGATGATAAAATATTCCGTACCCATGCAGAAGAATTGATATTCGCGGATATTAAAAATACTCTCGAGACAATAGGAATTAACCATGATATTTTTTCCAATGAACGAACTTACTACGACAATGGTGCCATTGATGCGCTGGTAGAGGATCTACGCAATAAGGACCTTATATATAAATCTGAGGGCGCAACATGGCTTAAGGCAACTGCTTTGGGGCTAGAAAAGGATCGCGTGTATTACAAAAGCAGTGGCGAACCAACTTATCGGTTGCCGGATACGGCCTACCATCGTGACAAATTGAATCGAAATTTTGACCTGATCATTGACATCTTTGGAGCAGATCATGCGGACACCTACCCTGATGTTTTAGCGGCCCTGGAGGCATTGGATATCGATACCGCACCGGTCAGGGTGTTGATCCATCAGTTTGTTACGCTGCTCAAAAGCGGCGAAAGAGTCAAAATGTCAACGCGCAAAGCCACTTTCGTCACATTGGAAGAATTGATCAAGCAAGTGAATACCGATGTGGTGCGCTACTTTTTTATCATGCGCAGTATGAATAGTCACTTGAATTTTGATCTTGATCTGGCGGTGAACCAATCAGAAAAAAATCCTGTATATTACCTTCAGTATGCCCATGCCCGGATCTGCAACATCATTAAAAATGGGGCAGAAAAAGATCTGACCGTTACTGGCGATTTGGATTGTGCGCTTTTATTAAATGAATCAGAGATATCATTGATCAAAGTCCTTAACGTATTCCCGGAAGTGATGGCCACAGCGCTGGAAAATATGGAACCCCAAGGAATCGCAAATTACCTCCATCATATGTCTGCAGAATTTCACAAGTTCTATGCTTCGTGCCGGGTCATTACAGATGACCACGATCTTTCCACAGCTCGCCTTAACCTTATCACTGCAGTAAAAATAGTGTTGGGTAATGGATTGGGCGTCCTGGGTGTCAGCGCCCCAGAACGCATGTAAGAATTCAAGTGGAGGCGGGGAGATTCGAACTCCCGTCCGAGACAGATGCTAATAAAACGTCTACATGCTTAGTTATCTGATTTTGTCTTATTGACAGTCCCACCAGATATCACTGAGTCTGTCAACCAGCTTACCAAGTATCTCATCCCTTTGCTGTAAGCAATCGCAGGGACCAGTCCATGCTTATGACGCCCTTAGATCAAACCATAGACAAATTCAATCTAGGGCGGGCAGAGCTTATTAAGCTGCAGCCATATAGCCGTAATCGGCATTTATTAATAGTCCGGGGATATTAAAGAGGATCCCGGAACCTCTGCTTGCGATTCTACCATTATCATGCCCCGTCGAAACCGGTCGCCCCCATTGTCAAAAAACGTGAGTTTGATTAATATTAAGGATTCAGCAGATAAGCCGCAACCGCTTAGTATAAATTAAAAATAATGAAATTGTTCCTGAAAAAGAAAGGCCCCGAACGCCAACCCGGAGCCATTCACTTATTCACTTGCCAACCTCCAAGATTATAATTCTTTATTTCAATCAAATTCCAATCTTATAGGCAGGTAAAAACTAAGCGGGGTATGAATACTGCGCAAGTGGTAAAGTGGAAAATTTGATGAATATTTGATAATTTTTCAATGCGCGGCCAATTTTGGTAATGGAGAATGCATGGTGGTTCTTAATCCTAAACACCTTTATCCGGAGGGGTTTGCTCAATGACGATTGCTATACTGATCGAGAACACCATTAAGGCAGCTGGACAATTTCTGGAGTAATTTTTCATTGTAATTCATAACATTTGTCCTATTTTCCTTCGAAAAGACTGCCTTTCTTACAATGAAATTATCTGTCAGCCAAGATCATAAAAACTATCAAATTGATCTAACATCAGCCGTTTGCCTGGCGATTCCTTATGATTACCATGGCAGCCAGCCAAATTTCTACGACGTGCCTCCTGGAAAAGCGGTGCCATTTCAACAGCACGATTTTATTGGCAAGGTTAAAAATAATAATGGTTGCGATGTGATGATCATTAATCAAAATATCCATTGTACCGGGACCCACACAGAATGTGCAGGTCATATTTTGGAAAAGGATATTTATATCCACGATGTATTATTGCCCGGATTCATCCGTACGGAATTAATTTCTGTTACACCACGAGAATGGTCAGAAACCAATGAATCCTATCACTGTGATGTTAATGATGATGACTGGGTCATTACCAAAAAGGAACTTGAAACAAAATTGTTTCATTCGGTATATGGTTTGGCACTCCGGACTCTACCAAATACAAAAGAAAAATTGACGCGCAACTATAAGGCATCAAATACAGCCTTTTTTACCATGGAGGCCATTACTTTCCTGAATAATCTGGGGATAAAACATTTAGTAGTTGACCTCCCTACCATTGATCGCACGAATGATGACGGTATGCTCGGGAATCATCATCGTTTTTTTGAGACCAAACCACCCTATAACAAAACAATCACTGAATTTGCCTTCATTCCAGATTCTATTGAAGATGGACCATATTTTATGATAATCGAAATTCCAGCGATGCAGTTGGATGCTGCGCCTTCACGACCTTTTTTACTTAAATTTGAGGAGAATAAATGAGTAAAGAAAAATCCCATCCACCACAATATTACCAGGATTATCTAGGCCTAGAAAAAATCCTAAATTGTCAACATTTGATTAGCAAGGAGTATGGTAAACCTGCCCATGATGAGATGCTGTTTATCATCATTCACCAGATATATGAATTATGGTTTAAACAGATCCTTTTCGAACTGGATTCAGTTCTTGATATTTTTAGTAAAGACGAGATTCAGGAATCTCATATCGGCACAGCTGTATCCCGCCTGGATCGGGTTATTGAAATACAAAAAATTTTGATTGACCAAATACACGTTTTGGAAACAATGACACCCATGGATTTTTTGGATTTCAGGGATTTCCTAATTCCTGCCTCTGGATTTCAGAGTGTCCAGTTTCGATTGATCGAGAACAAACTCGGGTTAAGAAAAGTAGACCGCTATACTTACGGTGGGACGGATTACCATACTCATCTTAAAGAGCCAGATCAAGCCAAAGTCTTAGCATCTGAATCATCGCAGTCTCTTTTTGATGTAGTGGAAAAATGGTTGGAACGGACACCATTCCTAAATTGGGGTGAAACTTCTTTCTGGAAAGAATATGCGCAGGCCGTCGCAGACATGCTAGCCGAGGATAGACAGCTTATAAAAACCAATAAAACACTTTCCAAAACTGAAAAAGAAAAACACCTCATGGAATACGAAAAGACCGAAGCATCGTTTGGAGTAGTATTAAACGAAACACAACACAACAAATTAGTGCAGGAAAGAAAATGGCGCTTATCTCATAAAGCAACCCAGGCCGCTCTGTTAATATTGTTATACCGCGATCAACCCATTCTTTATAACCCTTATCATTTATTAACCAAATTGGTAGACGTTGATGAATTATTCACAACCTGGCGATATCGTCATGCACTTATGGTTTCTAGAATGATCGGCCGCAAAATTGGTACAGGCGGCTCTATCGGTACAGAATATCTCAATAAAACAGCCGATAAACACCGCGTTTTCAGAGACATCGGTGAATTAACCACATTTTTGATCCCTCGGTCGGCTTTGCCCCAATTACCACAGGAAGTGGAAAATAACCTGGGGTTCTTTTATCATGTGCAAAGAAATTAATGGAGCAATTAGCTAATTTTATCAATGGCAAATTCATTCAGCCAAAATCTGAAGAATATATAGATGTATTTGAGCCGGCTACAGGGCAAGTGTATTCCAAAGTACCCAATTCCAGTTCAGCTGACATCAACGTCGCATTCCAAGCTGCAAATGCGGCTTTCCCTGGATGGTCTGAATTAACAGTTACCGATCGATCACAATACCTACATAAAATCGCTGCATTATTAGAATCTCAACTGGATGATTTTGCGGATTATGAATCCAGGGATACTGGAAAACCAGTTACGTTAGCGCAGTCCGTTGATATACCGAGGGCAATAGCCAACTTTCGTTTTTTTGCGGAATATGGTCCAACATTCAAATTCGATTCAGAGCTAAATAATGATCAATCCAAAAACAGGGTGGTTCACGCACCGCTAGGAGTTGTGGGTTGCATATCACCTTGGAATCTCCCCTTATATCTATTTACATGGAAAATAGCGCCAGCCCTGATGGCCGGCAACACTGTGTTGGCAAAACCTTCAGAAATCACGCCATATACTGCCTATAAACTTGGGGAAATATGTGTGGATGCTAACCTGCCTGCCGGTGTTTTAAATATTGTTCATGGTCAAGGAATAACCGCCGGTGACGCTTTAATTAATCATAAAGGAGTGCAAGCAATTTCTTTTACTGGTGGTACTGCCACGGGAAAAATAATTGCTCAAAAAACAGCGGCTTCTTTTAAAAAATTATCCTTAGAAATGGGCGGCAAGAATCCCGCCATTATTTTCACTGACTGTAATTATAATAAGATGCTGGAAACTGTTGTTCAGTCTTCATTTTCTAACCAGGGACAACTCTGTCTTTCCAGCTCGCGCATTTTGATTCAAACGGAAATTTTTGAGCAATTCAAACAAGGCTTCATCAGAAAGGTGGCGAAGTTGATTGTGGGAGATCCGCAAGATAATGAATCAAATCTGGGTGCGGTTTCGTCCAAGAATCATTTTGAAAAAGTAATGAACTATATTGAATTAGCGCAAAAAGAAGGTGGAAAGATTCTTTGGGGTGGTAAGGCGGTAAAATTAAATGGACGCTGTAAAAAAGGGTGGTTCATTGAGCCAACCATTATCGAGGGATTGAACAATGCTTCCAAAACCAATCAGGAAGAAATATTTGGACCGGTTGTAACTTTAATTCCTTTTGATGATGAAGAGGAAGCCATTCAAATAGCAAACGAATCTGATTATGGTCTATCTGCAACTATATGGACAGAGGATAAAGAAAGAGCCACCCGAGTATCAAATCAGGTTGAAGCAGGCGTGATTTGGGTGAATTGCTGGCTGGTAAGGGATTTACGTACCCCATTTGGTGGCATGAAGCAATCCGGCATGGGTAGAGAAGGTGGAGCAGAAGCATTGAGGTTTTTCACTGAACAAAAAAATGTATGCACAAGTACCGTATAAAATTGTATGAAATTTGAATCTGATAAGGCGCCCAAACCGGTAGGCGCTTACCCTCATGCCCGCAAAGTAGGAAATCTGCTTTTCCTATCTGGAGTAGGACCACGAAAACCAAATACTAAAGAGATTCCGGGTGTGGAGTTGGATAAAGATGGAAATGTTATTTCATACGATATTGAGGACCAATGCCATGCCGTATTTGAAAATATCCGGATCATACTTGAAGAATCGGGCAGCAACTGGGATAATCTCGTGGATATAACTGTATTTCTAACGGATATGCGGAGAGATTTTGATACGTATAACCGTATTTATGCGGATTATTTCAAGGATAATCAACCCTGTCGGACCACCGTAGAAGTCACATCATTGCCAACGCCTATTGCAATTGAGCTCAAATGTATTGCAACCATTGATTAGGAGGAATTCATGCCTGTAACACCCCCACTACAATTTAAAAAATGGATCGATGAGAATCGTCATCTACTCAAACCGCCGGTAGGAAACAAAGTGGTTTACAATGGAACCGATTTTATGATCATGGTTGTTGGCGGACCGAATTCCCGGAAAGATTACCACGTAGATCCGGTTGAGGAGTTTTTTTACCAGATTGAAGGTGACATGCTACTTAAGATCATTGATGATCAGAAAAGGGTCGATATTCCAATCAAGGAAGGTGAAATATTTTTGCTACCCAAAAATGTACCCCATTCTCCACAACGGTTTGAAAATACAGTCGGACTCGTGGTCGAATACCAGAGGGAAGAAGGCGCCCTGGACGCCTTTCAGTGGTACTGTGACGAATGTGATTCTCTACTTCATGAAGTCACATTGGACCTAGAAGATATCGTTTCCCAACTGCCACCTTTATTTGAAAATTACTGGAATAATGTAGAAGCCAGAACCTGCGATAAATGTGGTGCTGTACAACAACCTCCTAATTAGTAATAAAATTTGAAAATAGATATCCATACCCATATTCTGCCAAAGGAATGGCCGAATTTGAAAGAAAAATACGGGTACGGCGGCTGGGTAAACCTGGATCACCATAAGACGGGCTGTGCGCGCATGATGAAGGATGAACATTTCTTCCGGGAAGTGGAATCAAATTGCTGGGATCCAGGTGTTCGTATGAATGAATGTGATGATCATGGCGTGGATGTACAGGTCCTTTCCACTGTACCAGTAATGTTCAATTACTGGGCAAAACCAGATGATGCACTTGACATATCTAAAATACTGAATAATCATATTGCTGCTATTGTTGTTGAGTTTCCCAAACAATTTGCTGGGCTAGGTACTATTCCACTGCAGGAACCGGAAAAAGCAATAATGGAGTTGCAGCGCTGTATTCATGAACTGGACTTAGCTGGTGTTCAAATCGGGTCAAATGTTAACGGTACAAACTTGAGTGACGAGTCGCTTTTCTCTGTTTTTGAAGCGGCAGCGGATCTTGGCGCTGCTATTTTTATTCATCCTTGGGACATCATGGGGAAAGAAGAGATGGAAAAATACTGGCTGCCCTGGCTGGTAGGGATGCCGGCGGAGACCAGCCGGGCGATTTGTTCTATGATCTTTGGGGGCGTGTTTGAGCGTTTGCCAAACCTGCGGGTCGCTTTTGCCCATGGTGGGGGATCCTTCCCGGCTACCGCAGGACGGATACAACAAGGGTATGATGTCCGTCCCGATCTTTGTGCTATCGATAATCAAGTTGATCCGCGAAACTATCTTGGAAAATTTTGGGTTGACTCATTGGTTCATGATGCGGATGCATTAGATTTTCTCATCAAAAAAATAGGTGCAGATAAGATCGCCCTGGGAACTGATTATCCTTTTCCCCTTGGAGAACTGGAACCAGGAAAATTGATCGAATCCATGGATTATCCCGATGAACAAAAAGACAAATTACTTTTTCAAAATGCTATGGACTGGCTGGGACTAACTGGTAACTATTTTTCATGACTTTCGAAAATTCCAGATCATTCGCAAAAACCCTAGATCAGGATGATCCACTGGGATCATATAGAGAAAAATTTCATTATCCGAAAAATGAAAACAAAGAAAATGTAATTTATTTTTCCGGTAATTCTCTGGGGATTCAGCCTAAATCAGTTCGAAAATATGTTGAAAAGGAATTGTATGTTTGGGAAAGAGAGGGATTGCTTGGTCAGCATAGCCGCTGGCATAATTTCCATGAAAGGCTTATAGAAAACACTGCCAGGCTGGTGGGGGCCCGCCCATCGGAAGTGGTGGTCATGAATGCTCTGACGGTAAATATTCACCTGCTGATGGTGTCATTTTATCAACCCAATAAAACCAGAAATAAAATCATCATTGAGCAAGGAACATTCCCGTCGGACCAATATGCAATTGAATCCCAAATCAAATTTCATGGATTTGACCCGCAGGATACGTTAATTGAACTTAGACCAAGGGAAGGTGAAACCACACTTAGAACGAAAGATATTCTGGCTGCAGTAAGGAAATTTAATGAAGAGCTGGCTACCGTGATTTTGGGAAGCGTAAACTATTATACAGGACAGGCCTTTGATATGCAGCCCATTACGAAAGCTGGACATGAAGCAGGGGCCTACGTTGGGTTTGATCTGGCCCATGGGGCTGGTAACCTGAAAATGAAGCTCCACGATTGGAATGTGGATTTCGCGGCTTGGTGCTCATATAAATATTTATGTGCTGGCCCCGGAGCGCCGGCAGGTATCTTTATCCATAAAACGCACCATGATTGGGCGGGGCCAAGACTTACCGGTTGGTGGGGTCATAATAAAAATACTCGATTTGAAATGGGGCCCGATTTCGATCCAATTCAAACAGCAGAAGGATGGCAGATCAGCAATGCGCCAGTAATAGGAATGGCACCGTTACTGGCTGCTATGGAAATATTTGATGAAGCAGGAATGGCTGCTATCCGGCTTAAAAGTGAAAAACTGACGGGTTTCCTGGAATATCTCATTGCAGTAAATTTACCGGCCGTAACGATCATAACGCCAGCAAACCCTGTAGAGCGCGGTTGCCAATTATCCCTGGTAGCACCTGGAGGGGAAAATACTTTTGAAAAGATTTCAAAAAAAGGGGTGGTGTGCGATTGGAGAAAGCCGGATGTAATACGTGTTGCACCCCATCCATTATTCAATCGGTATACTGAAGTGTATGACTTTGTTAATCTGCTAGAACAAAGTCTTAGTGAGTAAAGCGAATTTCACTCTGATTGGCGCCGGTTTGACCGGGCCTCTCCTAGCAACCTATCTGGCACAACGAGGCCATTCCGTTGAAATTTATGAGTGCCGTCCGGATATGAGGAAGGAATCAATTTCAGCGGGACGGTCTATCAACCTAGCGCTGTCAGCGCGCGGCAATCATGCGCTCAAAGAAGTTGGTTTGTACGATAAAATCAAACTCAATACCATTCCCATGAAGGGACGCATGATCCATGATTTGGATGGTAGCACCCATTTGCAGCCCTATGGACAAAAAGAAAATGAAGTGATCTTTTCTGTTTCGCGGGCCCAATTGAATATGGAGCTGATGACTTGGGCAGAAGAAACAGGAAATGTCACTATTCGATTTAATCATCAGCTGATATCAGCTGATTTAGAGCAAAATAAATTAATGTTCCAATTATCTGATTCATTGGAAGAAATCGAATTGTCATTCACCAGGGTTATTGGTTGTGATGGGTCCGCTTCAATCTTGAGAAAATCCATTGTAGAAAAAGCAGATATACAATATGTGAAAAAGCCACTGGGACATGGCTATAAAGAATTGACAATACCGCCCTTGGAATCGGGAGAATTTCAGATCGAACCAAACGCCCTGCATATTTGGCCCAGGGGCAATTACATGCTTATTGCCCTACCAAATAATGATTACTCCTTCACTTGTACTCTATTTTTTCCAATGGCGGGTGCAACCAGTTTTAAGACTGTAAAAACCGAAAAAGACATTTTGGATCTGTTTCAATCGCAATTTCCCGATGCGATTAAACTGATGCCAACCCTTGTAGAAGACTTCCAAAGTAACCCAACAGGTGACCTTGCTTCGGTGTATTGTAAGCCATGGCATTTTGTGGACAAGGCATTGCTAATTGGTGACGCAGCGCACGCAGTGGTACCTTTTTTTGGTCAGGGAATGAATGCATCGTTCCAGGACTGTTCTGCTCTAGCGATACTGATGGATCAAATCGAAGATGAATGGACAGCCATTTTTAACGCTTTTTCATCTACTCAGGTAGAAAATGGGCACGCCATCGCAGATATGGCCATTGAGAATTACCTAGAAATGCGTGATCATGTGAATGACACAGAATACAAAAAAAGAAGAAATGTGGAATTAAAACTGGAGCGTATGTTTCCAGGTCGGTTTATACCAAGATATTCCATGGTATCTTTCCATCAAATTCCTTATTCAGAGGTATATCAACGGGGGAGGAAGCAATTTAAGATTATCGATGATGTGTTAAAGGCAGATCCATCAGGCCAGTCGATTGATAAAGCCATGGTAGAAAAAATGTTACCTGAACCAGATTCTAGCAACTAATCAAAGAAACAAAAAACCCCGCTACTGGGCGGGGGTATAAAAATTATCCTGCGAGTTCCAACTATTTTTCTATTAGCATTCTTACTTTATTCATTTGTTAAATGGTATTTTTAGCTTCAAAGTACGCAGCCGATTGATAGCCGCAGCAATTTCATATTTACGCGGCCTAGAAAAATTTCCAGGATGATATTCTTCCCTATAAAAAGGATCCAGGGCATCCAGGCTATTTTGATCAAAAAAATGTTCCAGATCTTCAACAACATCCTGTAATGTAGCAGAATCGCTCATCATTGACTGGTTCGCAAGGTAAATCGCATGGCCTACAGCACGGGTTTGACTGGTTTCCACCAATTGGTCAACGTAACGAAGATCGATAGAATCTGATCCATACATCAGGAGATCACGAGCCCGTGCTTCAATTTTCACTTCCCTGCGGCCCCTGGAGGCGTTAAAGCTTTTCGCCTGTGGTATTCGGGCTGTAACCTGACCAAATGATTCTGGTGTCTCCACCTGCCGCTGGGTCGGGTGTTCATCTACTATCTCCCTGGCCAGATTACCCACATCATAGGGGCGGTAATCCTGCATTTTAATCACAGTGTTCGCCACATCAAAATAATCACCGGATCCGCCCATAACCAGAACTGTGGACACGCCCAGACTATCGTACAATTCCCGCACCCGGTCCACAAAAGGCGTGATGGGTTCCTGATCCTTATGAACCAGCAGTTGCATACGGGCATCCCTGACCATGAAATTGGTAGCAGAGGTGTCCTCATCCAGCAATAGCAGTTTGGCCCCAACTTCAAGGGCTTCCATAATGTTGGCCGCCTGGCTGGTGCTTCCGCTGGCATCCCCACTGCAAAATGAATCTGTGCTTATCTCCTGAGGTAAATTGGAAATAAAGGGATTAATGTTTACTTTTTCAACTTGACGACCATCTTCCGCCCTGATCTTCACTGCATCTCTAGTCGTGATCACATACTCGCGGCCATCTCCCGGAATATGGGCATAAACGCATCTCTCCAGCGCTTTCAACAGTGTTGATTTGCCATGATAACCACCACCCACGATCAGGGTGATCCCTTTGGGAATGCCCAAGCCCTCAATCATCGTTTCTCCGCTGGGCAAGTGATTGGGTACTTCAATTCGAGTTTCAAGGGATTCGGGTGCCCGGAAACCTACAACCTGCATACCCAACAAAGGCAGGTCGCTGATGCCCGACACCCGAGGCAGAACGGCACCATTGGCTACAAAGGCCACCAGACCAAACTCATCCAGCTGCTGATAGATAGCTTCTTGGTTCTCGACACATTCTACGAAGGTACGGCACTGCTCATGATCTATATTTTTCCACATCAAAGCTTGTTCAACAATCTGTGGAATCTCCTTGCACAGCATTGCAGTGGCCTGTTTCCCAAGGATCCTTCTGCCTGCTGCAGGTAGGCCTACCTGCAAACGAGTTTCTACCCAATCTTCCGTGATAACCGCAGCGGTACGTTCCAGAACCTCCTGCCGGCCCGCATCAATAAATACGAGTCCACTCTTTCCAGAACCTTTTTTTGGTGATACCAAAGCTTGCACAGACTGACGAACGGCACGGGCAATAAAATCTTCCAGGGCTACCTGACGCACAGAATTGGGCCATAAGCCGGCTGGAATCTGGGCACGCTTCTGATCTACCCGAAGGCGGACCTTTGATGGCAGAGCAAAAGGGTCACCCTGAACGTGATCGATATACAGGTTGAAATCAGGGAATTCATAGGAACCCTTGATCTGTTTATAGGCTTTATAGCCCTGGCCATCAATATGGGAAAGTAATTGCCTTAAGTGTTGCTCATTAGACATGGTCTTACGGGGAATGAATGAATATATTGGGGCAAATTTAGACCATGAGCCTAATAGGAAACAATGCAGACAAACAAAAAAACCCCTAATGGGCGGGGCTTAATGCTTTAGTAATTTTCAAGAAGAAACCATCCGGGCCGCAATTATGGAAATATCATCCAGTTTGCCGCCTACATCTGACCAGGGCGTCTTTCGGCCCGGTTCGGTAGCTGCAAAACGTGCTTCTTCCGCAATATTTTTTGCCAGTTTTGACATGTAACTTTTCTCAACAACCAGTTCCACCACCTGTTCTTCGAATAAATTATCCCATAGGCCGTCCGTTGCCATTACAATAATATCTTCAGGTTTTAATTCAAAACTGTCTACTACTCCATCCTCCGGCTGATCAGGACTGCCCTGCCCCAGCTGGAAAGGAAAATTGAAGCCATGGATTGTGATCTGGCGGGATTGAATAACCTGGTCTTCGCGAATGAGGATGAACCCGGAGTCACCAACATTAACGGAATTCAACTGCGCGTCATCCAGCAGGGCAACGCAGGCTGTGGTTGTTCCCTGCTCCTTGTTCACATCGTAGGCCTCATCTAGGGCTTTTACCGGATCTCGTTGGCCGGCCTGAATCGCCACTTCCGTGAGCCGCATCAGCTCCTGGGCATAGATTCCCGGGTCCACGCCTCGAAAATACCAGCTGCCGACTCCATCGGCGACGCCCAGGGCATTCAGTTTATTATTGGCGAACAGCGCGTCCTCACCGCCACGGTCAGCCTTATCCGGGTGGGGTAAAATGCAAACCTCGAATTCAAATCCCAGCATTTGCAATTTCTGTTATTTGGGTCCCTGCTTGCTGCTAGACAGGTCCTGAACGAGGGGCTTGATCATACTTGCTCATTCACCTTTGTACCCTTTGGGATAGTATCCCCAGTGTACTCTAGAATAAAGATTTGCAGCAGTGGATCAATGATAGCAGGCATAACCCCAGGGGTCTTTTTCTTTTAATTCTATAAGATAAAAATTTAATTCCCGTCGTGCACCATCAAGCATTTTCTGATGTTCTTCATTTTCTGGCTCTGGCTGTAGCAAGAATTGGACTATAAATTATTTTTCAGGACCCGGCGCGACTAAAGCAATGGGTTCAAGAACACCATCATCTATATCACTATATGTGATCATGATATGATCATCATTTTTATCAACAATACCTTCAATCCAACTCCATTCGGTTTGTTTTTCACTTTCCACCTGATAATCTACCTATCATCTCACAAACAAAAAACCCCGCTGGGCGGGGCTTAATATTGTACTAATTAAGGAATTTATTTCAACAACACCATCTTCTTGGTCTGCAGGTATTCCCCAGCCTGTATCTGATATAGGTAAATACCAGCACTCACTGGTTTACCATAATCATTGTTAGTATTCCAGATAACCGAGTGAAAACCGGCATACTGGGTTTGGCTAATGAGAGTCCTAACCTGTCTACCAAGCATGTCGTAAATGGTAATCGTTGCATCTATTTGTTTGGGCAAGTAATAGTTTATTTTTGTTATTGGGTTAAATGGATTCGGAAAATTCTGGTAAATACCGAAACTGGCCGGAGGAAACATTGACGCATCATCCAGATTCAATTCGCCACCCCCTGTGGTTGTGAACAGAATCCTGCCACTGTCTCCCACCACCCAGCCTGTATCCGGATTCAGGAAATGCAGGGCAAACAGATCTACTGAAGTTCCGCTGGTACTCAAATCCCAATCTATACCGCCATCAACAGTCATGAGAATTGTACCTGCATCACCAGCAATCCAACCTGTCTCCTGATCTGTGAAAAAGATGGCATGGATATCTTCAGCTGGTACTGTTGACGTTTGCAGCCAATTAGCACCGCCGAAATAGCTCACGAGCAGTACACCATCAGCACCTATAGCCAGTCCTGTTTCCGGATCGTGAAAATAAATATCATGGAGGTCGGTTTGTATTGTACTATTCTGCGGATCCCACGTTTCACCACCATCTACAGTGTGCAGGATAGTCCCCTGAGCCCCAGCAGCCCAACCGCTCAGGCTATCACTAAAATAAACGGCAAAGAGGTCACTCGTAACGGAAGGTATGCATTCATTCCAGGTAGTACCATTATCACTGGTTTGGAGTAAAGTACCGCTTTGCCCTGTGATCCAGCCGTGGCCGGGATCATTAAAAGTCAGGGAGTATAGATCAACCGTCACAGGCACAGCATGCAGAGACCATGATCCAGCGTCATTATTTTCCAGAATGACACCGCTGTCGCCTACTGCCCAGCCATGAGCATGCTGCGAAAATACCATATCATTCACTGAGGATGTGGGTTTATCTGTGTCTAGGCTCCAGCCCAAGCCGCCATTGATTGTCTTGAGCATTAAACCCTTGGTGACAGGGCCCTCTTCGTCATAACCGATTACTTCTTTTCCCGATATCCATCCAGTATCAGCACTGGTAAAGTGGACGGCTGTGAATGCCTGGGGATGATGTTCCTGCCCTTTCCAGTTTTGGCCACCGTTCACAGTATTGAATATACTCCCTCTTGTCCCAACGGTCCAGCCAGTACTGTCATCAATGAAATCCACCGCATTCAACCAGGGACCAGCCGACAGGTACTGGTTCTGCCAATGGTCACCACCGTCCGAAGTATTCAGGATAAAACCATCCATGCCTACCACCCAGCCTGTTTCAGTATCTACAAAATCTACCGCCAGCAGCCGCATGGTAGAACCGGATTCCTGTGGGGTCCATTCTTCTCCGGAATTGGTAGTTTTCAGCACTGTGCCCCAGCGGCCCGCGACCCAGCCGGTATTGTCATTCGCAAAGGAAACACCATAGAGTCGTGACGTCGTTCCACTGCTCTGGGGCATCCAGTTATCACCACCGTCATCAGTATACAGGATCGTACCGTCCCAGCCAACAATCCAGCCGTGAGTTGTATCGGTGAAAAAGATGTCATACAATATATTGGTAGTGCTGCTGCTCTGGCTAATCCAGCTATTACCACCATCATCTGTATGGATGATCAACCCCAGTACGCCTGCTGCCCAACCAACCTGATCATTTGCAAAGAAAACGGAATAAAGTGTATGATTAACGCTCGTGAAGCACTCCGCCCAGCTTGAACCGCCATCTGTACTTTTGTACACACGGCCATAAGAACCGGCAACCCATCCATTGTTGGTATCAACAAAGTGAAGGGCATAGAGGTCAATACCATTATCGAGCACCTGCCCGGACCAGGTAGCACCACCATCCGTAGTAACGTTGATAGAGCCGCCGTGACCAGCTAAAATCATTTTTTGTTCATTGAATAAATGTACACTATTGAGGGACTGGCCCTGGGGGAAAGGAACAGTGGCGGACCAGTCACTTTGTCCACGAATGTTGCTGATAAAACCAATAACAATTATGATGGCCAGACCATATTTGCTAACTAAGCTCATATGCTTTTCCCCCTATCCCGCCGGGCGAGGGTTGTGCTTACTTAAATCATATTCCTTTTGGTGAAGGTAGACGGGCATAGTGTCTGTCATGTTATTTTTCTTTCCTGCTGCTTAATTTAAATCCTCCATAGGCAAGATATGTTGTCACGAAAAAAGCAACTATGCTTATTGACATTGGTACTTCCCAATGTCCTATAAGTATAAGAATATTTCCACCAAACAAAATTCTAGCTAGATGAAGTAAGGATACGCCTGAAAACACAATTGCAGCTATAAAAGAGAAAGATTTCAAGTTCATATTATTACCCTATTTCATTAGCAGGGTTGAATATAGCAACCAGGTCAGAGTCGAACCAGACCCACACGTATTAATTATATGTAGCGACTAAAAAATCCAGCAGCTTTTCTAATATTTCCTTTTCCAGGCTCCCCTCTTCTCATACCAGGTATATCTTGATTCCCCATCTTCCTTATGGACAGTAATCTCTGTAATCAACAAATCTTCTGGTGTTTTTCCTGTCATAAATAAATCCAAATCATATACTTTTCCTTTACCAGTAATGAAATCTGCACAGGCAAAATACGTATCATTCCCAATTCCTGATAATCGGTCTTTATGTATTTTTTGTAATTTCAGTTTTAATACAGAATCAGTTTGATCATCAATAACTAGAAAATATCCACCCTTCAGTTTTGCATCTGTATTGACATAATTCCCCAGAGCACCTGCAACATTTTCTGCAGAAATATTATTTTTAGTACTTTGTGAAGGGTGTTCTGATGGGTGTTCCGAAGGATGTTCTTGGGACAAAATCAATCCTAAAGTAATACCGTAGATTATCACAATTTTATATTTCATTTTCATTTACTCCTTGTATTTCTGTTTGTTTAATACATTGTCAAAAATTAATACCAATAAATTAATTGAGAAGAGTTAAATATTATAGAAGGAATGTTTCTTGCAGATATGAAGTCATGTAAACAAAAAACCCCGCTACTGGGCGAGGCTTGATGTTTAGTTTTATCCTGTTCCTTATAAAGAGATGATAATTACATCCTTATAATTATTCAGTTCGCAGGTCTGAAAGAAAAATATGCAGTGTAATTATTTGATCTGACTCCGTCAATTTCCAAGATTGGGTAGATGAAAATATTCACAGATTCCCCTTGGGCAGTCGGTACAAGTTCAATATCCCGGCCTATGGTAAATAATACACGGTTTGGATCTAGGTGTCCAAAAAGATAATCTTCAAATTCGGGGTGTTTATCGGCCTCAGAAATATCTACTGGAATCCAGCCTTTATCCGGAGCATAGAATTCAGTCCAGCAATGATAGCCCTGAATTGAACCCTTTTTCTCATCATTAACTGTAAAGCCGATAAGAAACCGTGTGGGAATATTCACCGTCCTTGCTACAGCGTTAAAGAGGGAATGATAGTCGCTGCAGTTTCCTGTTCCAAAATCGCAGGCATAAATGGCATCACCCTGTCCCCATCCTTCGCCAGATTTATCATAATCCATGTGTGTACGAACAAAATCATATAATAACCGACCATTTTCCATGGTGGGCTTGGTAGGGATAATTATAGACTTGGCGATATCATCGAACCTACTGTCTCGGGGAACTTTTGATACAGGGGCAAGATTTAGGTTTATTTCATCCCGATCGAGGGCAACAGGTCTTATGCCCTGTTCTATTCTCGTTACATCAAAAGAAATGTTTAAGTCCAAACCCGATGGTTGAGGAGAAACTGTAGCAAGATGAGCTATGGTGTTCCCGTATTTAGGTTCTACGTGTATAGTTATTTCGGCAGTACCGTCAATCCTAAGATTTTTAATGGTTTGATAAGGGTCACATCGGGGCAGGGGTACCCAAAGTTTGATAACAGATCCAACCTTGTCTATAGGTGGGATTGTTACCTTGTATTGAAAATGAAAGACCCGGTGTTGTGTGGGCGTCCCCAAGTTGCAACCTGAAAAAATTGCCACGCTGACGGCGAGGGAAAGGCCACTATTGATGGTTCTGCTAATCATCATTGATTTGAATCGTTTTGCTGATATCGGAATAGTTTTGTAATGCCATGTTCATCAATACCCAGAGTGAATGCGACAATAAGAGCCCCTACTCAACAAATAAGAAGACCAATTCCTTTTCCCAATTCCCCGCATATGCACGACCTATTGATGGAACAAGGAAAGCAAATATTCCTGCTATTACGGTATCTTATTTTCAAGACTGATAAGTAAGCAATAAGGCTGTGATTAGATGTTTCTTAGCATGTTCCTTAAAAACCAATATTACACTCCACCTGTCCTAAATGTCTATAAACAAAAAACCCCGCTACTGGGCGGTGCGTGAAGTTTATTTCAACAGTACCATCTTCTTAGTCTGCATGTATTCACCAGTCTGTATTTGATATAAATAGATACCAGTTAATTAATGGGAATCTAAGTTCTTTTCTGAAAAGCATCTCACTCACCAATGATTTTAACCAGTACTCGTTTATCCCTCTTTCCGTCGAATTCACCATAAAAGATTCGTTCCCAAGTCCCAAAATGCAGATTTCCGTCCGTTACAGCCACCACCACTTCTCTGCCCATAATCTGCCGTTTATGATGAGCATCTCCATTGTCTTCTCCGGTTCTGTTATGATGGTATTTTTCCGGGCTTGGATCAAATGGGGCAATTTCTTCCAGCCAACGCTTGTAATCCTCATGTAGTCCAGGTTCATCATCATTGATGAATACAGATGCTGTAATATGCATAGCATTGACCAAGCACAACCCATCCCTGATTCCACTTTCATCAACAGCAGTCTTCACATCAGATGTAATATTGACAAATCCCATTCGTTCGGGAATATTAAACCATAGTTCTTTATGGAATGTCTTCATCACTTCTCCTTTTTCATTGAAGCACTGGGAGTATCTAGGATAAACCCAGTGAAAGTTTAATAATCAATCGCTTTATCTACTTCAACAGCACCATCTTCTTAGTGCTAATGTATTCTCCAGCCTGTATCTGATATAAATAGGTACCAGCACTAACTGGTTTACCATAATCATTTGTGGCATTCCAAATAACAGTTCTGTAGCCAGCGTTTTGACTCTGGTTGATTAGGGTCTTCACTTCCCTTCCCAGCATATCGTAAATGATAATGGTAACCAGACCGTTTTCTGGCAGGTCATATCGTAGTGTTGTGACTGGATTAAATGGATTGGGATAGTTTTGCTGTAAAGCAAATTCATCTGGTAGTAATCCTTCCAGATAAGCACTCAAAGCATTACTACCATCCACTTGTAATGTAAAAGGTGCGTTGTCTGCTTCTACTGTATCTATGCCATCAGTAACGTGTACAGTCCATTCCAGCGCAGCGACTGTGACGTTATTCTCTGACATGTCTTCAATTATATCCATGTATGATACCTCAATGGAAGTAGCATTAGTATCCAGGCCTAGATCACCTATTTCAGCGCTGGTGGCACGCATGAGATAATAAAGTGAATCACCGTTTGCATCAGATGATTCTCCCCATGAGAATGTGATAAAACCAGTATTCACATTTGATTCATCAACCGTTATTGCAGCATTATTGCTGGGTTCTGATAGAGAAAATTCTGTCGGATAGAAATTATATGAGCCACAGCCAATGCCAAAAGCACCCATATTAGCACCGTCTTCACCAGTGCCAATGCAGGGTGAATTTTCAGCTAAAGTATAATCACCGCCGTCTTGGTTGCAAAATAGGGGGTCCGCATCGATGTTACCTTCACCTTCCCAGCCTCCTTCTATATCACTATAGGATACTTGTATATTTGAATTTGTATCTATATAAACTGCATTACTTGAACCATAAATTATATCATTACTTACTATACCATCACTAGACAAGTTCGCATATCCTCTACTATTGGATACAAAAGTATTATTATGTGACACATATTGACTTTGACTTGCAACTACCGCACCATAACCATCACCATATGCTTGAAAAATAAAATTATTACGGATTATACAATTACTTCCATCAAGGATAGAAATAGCAGCACATATCACGCAATAGCCCATAGAGGGATTAATAATTATGTTTGATTCAATTATATTTTCTGAATTGACAGATACGATAAACCCGGAAGGCTCTGCAAAACCTACATACCCATTTTCAATTCGGTTATTTCTAATAGTTACATTTGAGTTTTTGCTTAAAATAAATCCACCTAATACATAACCATTTCCAAGGCTACCATTAGTGAACACATTATTCATAATCAATGAATTTGAATTTTCACAATAAATAACAGCGGACTCACCACCTTGGAACAAATAGAAATTGTCAAATCGATTATTGATAATTTTGGGAGAAGATTCATTGATATTAATTATGGCCTGGGATCCCTCTCCCGAATAAAAAATAATATTTTGAAAAGTAAATCCATTTAATACTGCTGTTGAATCCTCAAAACTTTCAAATACCACAATAGAACCGCTACTGTCACTATCAATAATAGTAAAAGATATATATGACGTATCCTGCGTCGTCAAATACAGTGACCCAACCATAATATTTTTGCCGTTGTAGTTGATATTCTCAACATAAGTCCCAGCCGCTACTAATACTGTATCACCATCACTAGATGAATCAATACCTTTTTGAATTGTAGCAAAGGGATTCGTTGTAGAACCATCGCCCGTAGAATCTGAACCTGTTGTGTCTACATGCCATACTGGACCAGTATATACAAAATTTGAATACATAGTTGGGCGATAAGTCCCTAATGCCCATTGTATTCGATCTTGCTGCCCAGTTGTAAAATGAGTCATACATACGTCATCCATATAGTCCATATAATTACCAACATCATCATTACTACCGCAAGAATATGGTGCGGATGGGCAGCCAGTATTTGCGTCGGACTGATAAGGCGTATCATCTACTGAATCACCAGGGTTGGAACAGCCATTCTCAAATGTATGATAGAGTCCAAAATAATGGCCTACTTCATGAACACCCGTGTATCCCTCAGTATAAGGATATGAACCACCTGGGAGGGTATAATTCGCACAATAAATTCCATGTCGAGAGTCTTCTTCTGAAAAGGACCATGGATACACTCCGAGGCCTGCAGTCATCGAAGCACCAGTCCAAAAATAATTGATGGAATTCAATACATCTACAGTCATAGCCTGGGTCATTGCCAGAAATTGGTCATCATTGTCCCAAGGGTCTGTTTCATATTTATGACTATCCGTAGCATAATACCAACCTGCATTCACTGCACTATCGATGCTATTTATGTAAAATGAATATCCAAATTCATTATAAACGCTATTCAATACTGCAGTCTGTGCTTCAATATCCTCAGTTGAGACTAACCCTCCGATAAAATTTCCTTCAGGAGCTGTAAAATCAAGAAAATAATATTGCCCCCATGTTCCTTGATTTACTGAAGCGAGTATTGTACCGCTACTGGTTGTAACAGTTGCAGATATACCACCAGTAGCAAAATCATCCCAAAGAAATAGTCCATAATTACCATTCGGTAGAATACCGCCGATTGAAACAATTTGACCTGGATAATCAAATTCATTCCCAGGATATAATAAGAATGTGTTGTTATCATAATCACGGATATCCCACATACAATGTGAATATTGTTGGTTGTCTACAGTCACATTAATATAAATACTATCTCCTTCAAGATAAATCACATGATAATTGATAGGAACTGCAAGGTCGCGATCATTTCTTATTTTAGTTGGTGCAAACGATCCCTGGGGAATCGCCAAATTATAAGACGAATTCTCTAATCCACAGGTTTTAATATTGACCTCGTTTTTATCTATAATATTGGAATATGGTTCAGGAGTTTTTCTTAAAGGATTATAGGCAATTAAAAAGGAATTCAAAAAAATTAGTGCTAGTATATAAATGCGGTACATTTTGAGCCTTATATAATTGCTATTATTATAATTATAAACCAATATTACACACCGCCAGTCCTAAATGTCTATAAACAAAAAACCCCGTTAATGGGTGGGGCTTGCTCTTGATTAAAACTAATTCTATCCTGAAAATAAGCTTGTATTCTTGGGTTCATTTCAAAATCTTCCCCGTCAGCTTTGGCGGCTGCGGCCTTTTCTTTGCGTGAATCTTTTGCTCGACGTCATGGGAGAGTCGGCGATTTTTTGCCAAATGACGGATCACGGGCGCCGAAAGTGCAAGGCGGAGTGAATGGGTATTTGTCGGTTATGTAGTAGCCGTAGTCTCCGTTCACGTCGTAGGCCCCATTGCACTCATCGAGATTTCCCGTGCCAGCGAAATACCAGTCCTCTTCATAACGCCCCATTTCGAGGCCAAAGTCGCTGGTGAAGGCGCCGGGATTGTTCGCGATGTCCCAAGGGGTGGGCGGGGTGCCGTGCAAGGCAGTGGCTATCGGTGTGCGTGAGTCGGTTGCATAGGTTTCGTAACCGGATTCGGCCTTCACCAGTTGGTTGTTAGCATCGATGAACCAATGCCCGTAGATCGGAAAACCATCCGGTGCGAATCCGATAACAGGGGATCCGTCGCCGTTGGCAGGCGGTTGCGTTTGATCGGTATCTTCCTGCAGTGGGTGAGTTAACGCATGGTAGTGGTAGGTTCCTTCGTATCCGTGTGCGAAATAGCTGTCAAAAACGGCAGCCATATTTTCTGCGCCATGATGCCAGATCGTATACGCCGGTAACTCAAACCACGAATTTTGTGGACCGCATCCAGAGGTATTGCCGGCCTCATTCGACTGCAGATGTTGTGGTCCCGTGGTCACGCCCGGGTTATAGCAGAAACCGGAGTCCATGGAAATGCCAACTCCATTCAATAAAATACCATCAAAGTCGTAGGTGGGCGGATTCCTTGGGGTGTCCGTTGCTGTATCAGTTCGGATTGGATCTACAGGAATATAGGTCACTTCTATGTCCGAATGGTCGATCGCTTTTACCCACCCATCACCATTAGGGCCGGTGACTTCCACACCGAAGGTATGATTCGGAATCATATTAGAAATAATTCTGCAATGAGTCGCAAGCTCCGGCTCGTTGGTCAACGTCACGTTGTCATAGTCATAGGCACTGGCATTCCAGCTACTTGCTATAACCAGATCGATATGCACGTCGCTAACGGCGTCGCTGATGTCATTCGATATGTCCGAAATCTGATACGATCCGTAGTCACCATCGTTTGCGTCCGTCGCGTAGGCTCTGCAGTCCGGATTTCTGTTTACAAGTACCGCATCCAAAAATTGCCCATCCATATCCGGATTGCAACTGTATATTAACGTGTCGGGCTGACTCCATCCAACACTCATCAATAAGAAGAACGTTAACAATATTATTAGAATATTTTTCATATCCAAATCTACCCATCATCCCACAAACAAAAAACCCCACGAATGTGGGGCTTGATGTAATTATCATTTGAAGTTATGTAGTACTAAGTATACTTTGAATATTCTTCAGCACCTTGTCTATTTCTTCCATCACTTTCTTACTCTCATCTCCAATAGATGTCACTTCATTAGGTATATTCTTTAAAACACCTGTTGTAGCCTTAATTGACTTTAGGGCAGCAGGTGCTTTACTAAAACCTAAACTCTTAGCAGT
>CAJXWT010000011.1 GCA_913062595.1 uncultured Fidelibacterota bacterium | reverse complement strand
AATTCATCGGTAAAATATTTTGAATTAAAAAGTAGATTACTCCAATCAAAATAAATGAAGAAACAAATAAACCCTTATTTAATGCCTTTTGAGGATTTCCACCTTCCTTGACCACAACAAGGAAAGTGCCCACAATAGACATTATTATTCCAGAGGCAGCAATCAATAATGGTAAAATAACAAAACTAATATCAAAGCCACCCATTACAACTATACTTGCACCAAGCACCATTGAACCAATTATAGAGCCCACGTATGATTCAAATAAATCAGCGCCCATTCCAGCAACGTCACCAACATTATCACCAACATTATCTGCGATAGTTGCCGGATTCAAGGGATGATCTTCGGGTATACCAGCTTCTACTTTTCCTACCAGGTCAGCACCAACATCAGCTGCCTTTGTGTAAATACCACCACCAACACGAGCAAATAATGCAATTGAGGAAGCTCCCAAGGAGAAACCAGAAATAACAGTTATTACCTTATTATAGTCATTAGCAAATATATTTTGATAAAGAATAAATAAAGATCCCAGTCCTATTAATCCAAGACCAACTACGCTTAAGCCCATTACAGAACCACCAGTGAAAGCCACATTTAAGGCTTCGGCAAGGCTGCTTCGCGCGGCATGGGTTGTACGATTGTTTGCTTTTGTAGCTACTCTCATCCCCAGGAACCCAGCTAATCCAGAAGCAAATGCACCTACTATAAATGATAAAGAGATCAATGCACTAGAATCTGTCCTTCCAGCATTTGCAATCCCCAGTAAGAGTGCTACCACAACTACAAATATTCCTAATATTCGATATTCAGCTTTCAAAAATGCCATCGCACCTTCAGCAATACTCTTACCGATTAATACCATTCGCTCTGTTCCCTGGTCCTGTTTATTAATCCAATTAGTTTTCCAAGCAGCATAGATCAACGCCAGAACACCAGCATTTAAAACAGCCCATAAATAAGTATTTACATCAGTCATGATTCAATTTTCTCACTTGAATTATATTGGTTCATTGTTTTATCCAGTCCTTCATATAAAAGTGATTCTGCCGCATCTGCTGCTACCTGGATCATTTCTTGTGCCAAAGGTCTATCCTGTTTTCTAAACGGCTTAAGTACATATTGTTCTGCAGGTCTTCTATGATCAGTTGAGGCCACTCCAAATCGGACCCGGGGAAAATGTGTATTGCCAATGTGGTAGATTATTGATTCCAAGCCCCGATGGCAACCATCTCCACCTTTTGGCCGGATTCGTAACCGCCCTAATGGCAGGTCTACATCATCTATAAATACAAAGAGATCATGTATATTTATATCAAAAAGGTCCGCGAAATTTTTTATCGCTATACCGCTGGCATTCATTCCTGTTGTTGGTTTCATTAAGACAGTATCTTTACCAGTATTTTCAGCATATACATAATCCCCAGTACCTGGCTTGAAATTGCATTCCCATCGTCTGGCCAATTCATCAATTACCCAAAAGCCAGCATTATGCTTTGTATCAACAAATTCATTGCCAGGATTACCAAGTCCAATAAAAGCGATCATTACTTTTCTTTTTCATATCCAGATGGCTTTGAGCTCTTTTCTTGTTTGCCTTCTTCACCTTCAACTGGTTCTTCACCTTCAACTGGTTCTTCACCTTCAACTGGTTCTTCACCTTCAACTGGTTCTTCTTCTTCAGTAACCGGTTCCTCTTCTTCCTTCGGTGGTGTAATAGTAGCAACAGTAGATTCTTCACTTGTAACGATATCTACATCATCAGGTACATCGATAATATCAACAACAGAGATGGTACTGTTTAATTCTAGATCAGAAATATCCACATTAATACTTTCCGGTACATTGGTTGGTAAGCAGTTAATATCGATAGCTGTCAAGATCTGACTTAAAACACCGCCTTCCTGTACACCTATAGCTTCTCCTTGCAATACGATTGGGATGGTAAATGTCATTTTCTCCGATCGCCTGACACGCATAAGATCAACATGCATTACTTCATCTGTTACTGGATGGTACTGTACAGCTTTAATCATAACATATTGGGTCTCGCCATTCATGGTAACTTCAAATACATGCTGACCAGTACTCAGTGCGTGATATAAATTTTTCTTGTCAATCTCTAGATCAACATTTTCTTCTCCATGATAGTAATATACTCCCGGGATTTTACCATCTCTCCTGAGAGCGCGAACCTTTGCCTTACCCTTATGGGTTCTTTTTCCAACGTTTATTTGTTCATATTCTTGTGCCATAATATTTTTCCTTTTTATAGGTCGAACAATGCACTGACTGATTCACCATTATGTATCCGTTTAATTGCCTCACCAAAAACATTGGCCACTGAAACAATTTTCATATTCGGCAATTGTTTTTCTTTTTTCACGGAAATTGTATCTGTAATAATTAATTCTTTAATCGGCGCCTCTTTTAAACGATCTATAGCTGGGTCAGACAGTACACCATGTGTAGCTGCAGCTATTACTGAATTTGCCCCTTTATCGATGGCGGCCTGAGCAGCTGAAACTGTAGTGCTGGCCGTATCGATCATATCATCAATGATCAAAACATCCTTCCCTACCAAATCACCGATCAGATGACTTACCTCAGCTTTATTCGGAGCGTAACGACGTTTGTCAATAAGAGCAAAATGAACCCCCAAAGTCCTAGCATATGACTGCCCCATGGCAGCAGATCCTACATCTGGGGCCAAAACAGCACATTTATCTGGAGTAAAATCCAATTCCCTTAATGTATCCATTAACACCATGCGACTGTAAAGGTGATCAAATGGTATTGAAGCAAATCCCTGGATCTGGGTAGAGTGTAAATCCATGCTAATGATTCTATCTGCCCCTGTGGTAGTAATGATATCTACCATTACGCGGGATGAAATAGGTACGCGTGGCTGATCTTTCCTATCCTGTCGCCCATAACCAAAGTAAGGAATTACTGCAGTAACCCTATTTGCGGATGCACGAACAGCTGCATCCAGTAATAGAAATAGTTCTATCAAGTTATCAGCAGGTCCATTAGTGGATTGAATGATGAATACATCCTGGCCACGAATGTTTTCCTCGAACTTTACCCATAGTTCTCCATCAGCGAACGTACGGATTGTCACATCACCAAGATCCATGCCCAAAGCATCCACAATGCCTTGAGCCAGGGTTGAGTTACTACGACCACTAAATATTTTCAGCGTATCTTGCATATCAATGCACCTTATTGTTTATGATTTTCGATATTGCTGGGGCGCAGGGAGTCGAACCCCGACTGCCGGGACCAAAACCCGGTGTCCTACCGTTAGACGACACCCCAAGTGTATCAATTATCCAGGGATGTATTTACCGTGTATGGGGTCGGGTAAGCATTGTTTTATTAGATGCGGAAAAAAGTAACTCAGCGGATCTAGCATCTGCTTCATCGTCAAACAATCCGAACACAGCCGAGCCACTCCCCGACAGACTGGCAAATCGTGCTTTATTAGCAAGCAATTGATCTTTGATCAACCCAATCTCTGGATATGTCGAAAAAACGATTTTTTCGAAATCATTCTCAAAAAACTGAAAGGGTATTTCACCCCTTTCAATAAGGCCGGCGAAATTAGGTGCCTTGCCCCCCGTTTCCAACTTTTTTCTCCACCGGGAATAGGCCCATTTTGTACTGATATGCATGCCAGGTATTATTACCAATATTGACTGTGGTAATTCTATATCTAACTGGGTTAATTGTTCACCAATTCCTTCACCCAGTTGGGTACCACCATGAATAAAAAAGGGTACATCTGCACCCACTTGTAAAGATAGTTCTGTCAGTTCATCATTAGATAAACCAAGTCCATATAATTCATTCATCCCTTTGAGTGTTGACGCGCCATTGCTGGAACCGCCGCCTAATCCCGAGCCTTGAGGGATTTCTTTTTTAACATGGATCTTGATTCCAGCAACATCTGGACAGTGAACTTTAACTGCCACATAGGCTTTGGCACAGGTATTAGAAGCGTCCGTGGGAAGATTTTCGTCGTTTGATGAAAGCTCACAAGCATCATCCGTTTTAGAAAAAGTAACAGTATCATGAAAAGCCAATTCATGGAAAATGGTGTGGATGTTATGATAACCGTCTTCACGTTGATCCAGCACTTGCAGGCCAATATTCACCTTGGCATGTGACTTAAGTGTGATTGAGTCCATAAAAATTATTTGGAGATGGTCGCAATGGCTATTGCGCCAACACCTTCACCACGGCCAATGAAGCCCATTTTATCTGTGGTGGTAGCTTTGATGGATACAGCCGCTTCATCGATCTGGAGGGTGTAGGAAACCTTATAAACCATTTCTGGAATTATGTCAGCAAGTTTGGGCTCTTCCAAAATAACAGTACTGTCTACATGGTCAATCTCAAAGCCTTGCTCTCGGACAAGGAGCGCCGCGTGTTCCAGAAAATGGATGCTTTCCTTGCCCTTCCAGCGTTCATCTGAACTAGGAAAATGCATACCAATGTCACCCAATTTCGCTGCTCCCAGCAATGCATCCACTATGGCGTGCAGTAATACATCCCCGTCCGAATGACCAACAGAACCCCGAGGACTATTGATCTTCACTCCGCCAATAATGAGTTCTTCCCCTTTAGTCAGGGAATGAACGTCGTATCCTATGCCTGATTTAATCATTTATAATATTTTCCGCCAGTTGCCAGTCCTCACCGGTAGTGATCTTAAAATTCCCGGCAAACCCTTCTGTTACCGCCACCGTCCCGCCTGTTGCTTCCACCATAGATGCTTCATCGGTGGCTACCATATCGTGCTGGAGTGCATTAATCAATATATCCTTATGAAAGGTTTGGGGTGTCTGCGCCAGCCAAGTACTATCACGGTCTATTGTCCGTTGAATGTTGTTCTCTGCAACTTGCTTTACTGTGTCTTTCGAAGGAAGTGCAGCAATACAGCCGTCTGCTTTATTACAGCCAGCAATGGTGGCAGAAATAAGTTCTGGCGTTACAAAAGGGCGGGCAGCATCGTGAACCGCAATGATCTCTACATTTTCAGATAATGCCAGACAGCCATTCAATACGGAATCCTGGCGCCGTGCCCCTCCAGCCACAGTTTTAACAGGTTTTGCAGATGTAAACGAGGCCAGCTCCCGGGATGTCATTTCTATGTCTTCTTCCGAAACTACAACTACGATCTCAGCGATATCATCACATTCCAGGAATGAAGTTAATGTATGAAAAAGGAGCGGGCGCCGGCCCAGCAGTTTGAACTGCTTTTTTTCACCAAAGCGTGCTCCTTGCCCTGCTGCAGGAACAACTGCGCCTGCTTTCAAGGATAAATTACTCATTAGATGATAAGCATTGCATCACCGTAGCTGAGAAAGCGATAATCATGTTTTTTTGCTTCGCGATAGGCCTTCATAATAAATTTCCTTGTAGCAAAAGCAGAAACCATCATTAACAGTGTGCTTTTTGGTTGATGAAAATTTGTAATCAATGCATCAACCATTTTAAAATCATATGGTGGATAAATAAATTTGTCTGTCCAACCTCTTTTTGAAGTCACCTGGAATCCAGATACAACTACCGTTTCCAGTGAACGTACCGCAGACGTACCTACAGCCACTACCTTACGCTTTTTCTTTTTGGCTTCATTTATAGCTAAAGCAGTCTTCGGCGACAACTCGAAGTATTCAGAATCCATTTGATGGCGGTTGAGATCTTCCACTTGTACGGGGCGAAACGTACCTAAGCCTATATGTAAAGTAGTGTACTCAATTTTTACTTCTTTGTCTTTGAGCCTTTTGATAAGTCCGTTAGTAAAATGAAGGCCTGCCGTCGGCGCAGCAACAGCACCGCGCCGGTCTGCATATACAGTTTGATACCTTATTTTATCAGACGGTTCCGCGGCTCTTTTAATGTAGGGTGGAAGGGGCGATTGACCAATGCGATCTATAATACCATATATATCTTCACCATCATATTCAAACCTGACAACTCTTCCGCCGGATATGGTATTATCAATTACATCACAATAAACATTTTTTTTAAACATAAGTTTATTACCAATTCTTACTTTTCGAGCTGGTCGGACCATAACCTCCCAAAGATCGTTTTCCAATTCGCGAAGCAAAAATACTTCTACCTGAGCATCAGTACGATCTTTGTTTGCAAATAATCGTGCTGGAAATACTTTTGTATTGTTCATGATAAACAAGTCATTCTTTCTGAAATAATTTGGCAGGTTTGAGAACTTTTTATGCTCAATCTTACCAGTATCCCGGTGTAGAACCATCATTTTTGCCAAATCACGACGCTTGGCCGGATACTGGGCAATAAATTTGGGTGGCAGTGAGTAATCAAAATCAGTCAGCTTATATTTTTTCTTTTTTTGAATCATTAAAACAATCCTTTTTGTTTAGTTGAGTTAAATGCTTTACCTAAGATTTTATATGCTTTTTTTTGCGCAATACGGCCCCTGGCGGTCCGTTGAATAAAGCCTTCCTTTATTAGATATGGTTCATAAACATCTTCTATAGTGGTTGTATCTTCACTTATAGCTACAGCCAATGAACTTACGCCCACTGGGCCTCCATCAAATTTATCGATCAAGGTTATCAAAATTTGCCGGTCCATATCATCCAGTCCATAGTTATCAACACCTAAAGATTTAAGTGATTCCTGAGCCACACTTTTTGTTATTGAACCATTTGCTTTGACTTGGGCATAATCTCGTGTGCGCCTTAATATACGGTTCGCAATCCTTGGTGTTCCCCTTGAACGTCCGGCTAATTCCGTTGCACCTTCTTTGTCAATGTCAACTTCTAAAATTTCAGCTGATCGATTAATGATCTGAAACAAATCTTCTGGGTCATAAAAGTTAACGCGCAGAACAACTCCGAATCGATCTCTTAGAGGCGATGTCAAATTACCCAATCGCGTGGTAGCGCCAATAAGGGTAAATGGTTCAATATTCAATTGCACACTACGAGCACTGGGACCACTATCAATTATAATTTCCAACTGAAAATCTTCCATAGCTGGATACAAGTATTCTTCTATTACATTATTTAACCTGTGAATCTCATCGATAAAAAACACGTCTTTTCTTTGAATATTTGTCAACATTCCAGCAAGATCGCCAGCGCGGTCAATCACTGGGCCCGAAGAATGCTTAAGGCTTACATTTAATTCCTTTGAAATAATGTTTGCTAGTGTTGTTTTACCAAGACCAGGAGGCCCGAATAATAAAACATGATCAAGTGCCTCATCCCGTTTGTTGGCAGCATCAATATATAACTTCAAATTCTCCACAACATCACCCTGACCAACAAAATCATCAAAATAAGAAGGGCGTAGAGATCGTTCGATGATTATATCATCTTCAATGGGTGTAGGATCTGTAATATGGATTTCAGTCATTGAACCTTATAGGAAAAACAAAAAATATTCTCAAACACGGGCACTAAAGATAATAAATGGATAGGGGGGTCACCAAGGGAGTACTTAATAATTGTAAGCTACCGGGTGTTTCCCGCGTTATTTATTTCTATAGTACTTTCTGTAAAAACTGCCCAGTAAAAGATTTTTTAACCTTAGCTATTTTTTCTGGTATACCAATTGCCAGAACTGTTCCACCATCATTGCCGCCTTCTGGTCCCAAATCAATAATCCAATCAGCGCACTTTATTACATCTAAGTTGTGCTCGATAACTATAACAGTATGTCCCTTATCCACCAATCGCTGAAGCACGGACATCAACATTTTAATATCTTCAAAATGTAATCCTGTAGTAGGTTCATCGAGGATATACACTGTATGGTCTTTTGCAGCTTTTGACAATTCCGTTGCTAACTTTACACGCTGGGCTTCTCCACCAGACAGTGTTGTTGCTTGTTGACCTAATCGTATATAACCTAAACCTACCTTACATAAAGTGGTCAATTTTTTCTTAACAGAAGGGATATTTTCAAAAAATTTTAGTGCTTCTTCAACCGGCATGTTCAAAATATCTTCGATATTTTTACCTTTGTACTTTATTTGCAACGTTTCTCTATTATAGCGGGCACCTTTACATACTTCACAAGTCACATATACATCAGGCAAAAAATTCATCTCAATTTTTATTATACCATCTCCTCCGCAAGACTCACAACGTCCGCCCTTAACATTAAAGGAAAAACGGCCAGGCTTATAGCCGCGAATCTTAGACTCTGGCAGTTGCGAAAATAGATCACGTATAAATGTAAACACACCGGTATAGGTGGCTGGATTGGAACGCGGCGTCCGACCGATTGGTTTTTGGTCAATATTCACTATTTTATCTATATATTCAATTCCTTCAACTGACTGGTGAGCCAACGGATATTTTCGCACTCCATTCAATTTCTTTGCAACCGCTGGATAAAGGGTTTCATTGATCAGTGTACTTTTGCCACTACCAGATACACCGGTAATCAATACCAATTTCCCCAACGGGAATTCCACATCAATTTCACGCAAATTATTACCAGTTGCTCCCTTTAGGAATAAAGACTTCATATTACCATTGCGACGGATCTCAGGTACTGATATTTCACAATTTCCTGATAAATACTTTCCTGTTAACGAGCTGGAACAATCTACTAATCCTTCAGGGTTACCAGAATAAACTACGTCACCACCATGTTCGCCGGCTCCTGGTCCCAGATCAATGATATGGTCAGCAGATTCCATTGTTTCACGGTCATGTTCAACCACTAGAACTGAATTACCAAGATCCCGCAGTTTTTTTAACGTATTTAATAAGCGATTATTATCGCGAGGGTGTAACCCTATCGAAGGTTCATCCAATATGTAGAGTACCCCCATTAATTGTGATCCTATTTGTGTTGCGAGTCTGATACGCTGGGCCTCTCCACCGGACAATGTTGTGGCTGAACGATCTAGGGTTAAATATTCTAAACCAACATCCACCAAAAACCCTAGACGACTATTAATTTCCTTCAATATTTGAGTTGCAATCTTTGTGTCGGTCGCACCTAAATTCAAATTCTTGAAAAACTTCTTCCCATCCTTAATTGTCATTGCAGATACGGTACCTAGATTAAATCCGCCAACCAATACAGACCGACTTTCTTCGCGGAGCCTGGTACCATTACACTTTGGACAGGGGCTCATACTCATGAATTGTTCTATCCATTTACGAATGTGGCCAGATTTTGTTTGCCCATAGCGCCGTTCTAAATTTTGGACAGCTCCTTCCCAACCTCCAGTATATGTACCTGACCAACGTTTGGAAGTATAATTCATGGTAAGGGTCTGTTTGCCAGTACCAAATAATAGGATTTCACGAATCTTAGAATCTATCTTAATCCATGGTGTTGTAAAGTTGAACTGGTAGTGTTTGGCAAGACTCTTCAAAATGCCACCATACCAGGTACCCCGTGGCTGCTCACCTAATGGAACGATTGCACCCTGAATCAACGATTTCGATTTATCCGGCACTACTAAATTTGGATCAATATTCATTTGTGTACCCAATCCATCACAATGATCACATGCACCATAAGGTGAATTAAATGAGAACATGCGTGGTGTTAGTTCATCCAATGATGCTTCGGGGTGGTCAGGACAGCCAAAATGTTCACTAAATAGATGGTCTGTACCTTTCAAAATATGTATGATGATCGCACCTGACCCAACTTTCAGGGCCAACTCGATTGATTCTGTTAACCGCTCTTTATAATCTCCTTTTAAGACTAGTCTATCAACTACAACCTCTATATCATGAATTTGATTCTTATTGAGATTAATCTTATCCTCAACCTGGTACAGTTTGCCATCGACTCTGGCACGTAAAAACCCTTCCCGTCGAATTTCAGAAAAAACACCCTTATGCTCTCCCTTTCTGCCTCTGACTACTGGTGCTAATACATAAATCCGTGTATCTTGATCAAACTTGCAAACTGTATCAACTATTTGCTGTACAGTCTGTCTTACAATTGGCTTAGCACATATCCAACAATGTGGTTTGCCTACATGCGCAAATAGCAATCGTAAATAATCATGTACTTCTGTGACTGTCCCTACAGTTGATCTGGGGTTGCGTGCGGTTGCCTTCTGTCCCATTGAAATTGCCGGAGAAAGCCCCTCTATGTAATCAATGTCAGGTTTTTCCATCAATCCAAGGAATTGCCGGGCGTATGATGAAAGAGATTCCACATACCGGCGTTGCCCTTCAGCATAAATCGTATCAAACGCTAGAGAAGATTTACCGGAGCCCGACAAACCAGTGATTACGACAAGCTTATCCCGAGGAATTTCTAAATCTATATTTTTCAAATTGTGCTGCCGGGCACCTTTTATTACAATTCTATCAGATGATTTCATAGATGTGTTTTTTACTCAGTTTATAGTTAAATCGGGTAGAATGTTATAATTCCATTAATTTCAAGACCATCACGGAATGTAATGCTATTTATATTCTGATCAAATTTCGATTTGCATTTCACCCTACAACCCCTCTTAACGTTGTAAAACGCCATTGCCAGCGATGAACATTATGAATTACATTGCAATATGAGTTCGTTAGAAAACCATATATTAATATCTATGCCTCATATGCAGGATCCCTTTTTTGGACAAAGCATAATCTTAGTCTGCGAACACAGCAATGATGGTGCGATGGGGTTAATTATAAACAAACCGTTTGAAAAACCAGAATTGAGGGTATTATTTCAAAAACTTCCTGAGAATCAAGATGAAATACTCAAAATTATTCCAAAGGTATATTTTGGCGGACCGGTACTAATCGAACGTGGCATTGTAGTACATAGTAGTTCTTACACCAGTAAAGATAGCATGAAAATATCGGACGAATTTTCTATCACCAGTAGTAGTAAAATTTTACAAGATATTGCCGATGGTAATGCCCCAGAACAATATAAATTAATGCTTGGGCACGCAGGATGGGAAGCAGGTCAATTAGAGCGAGAAATTGAAAACGGTGATTGGCTCATGCAATCTACATCATACAATTTTGTTTTTAATACGGAAGAATCAAAAATGTGGAAAATAGCTGCAGGTTCCTTCGGAGTTGAAATGTCCCAAATATCAGGTTTGGGCGGTTCAGCTTAAACCAAAAATTGTAATATTCACGTTTAGTTTGTTTTCATGAAACGAGCATTGCCACAACTGGCCGTCATTTCTGCGGCAATCCTGTGGAGTCTTGATGGGTTACTAAGACAAACGCTATATAATGTTCCCGCTTTTCTCATTATAAGTATTGAACATATAATTGGTGCGGTAATATTTATTCCATTTCTTATTAAGGGTTGGCAAGAAATCTTAAAGCTGGGGCAGAGAACCTGGATATCAGTACTTTGGATAAGTATTTGTGGCGGTATTTTAGGTACTTTTTTCTACACGAGCGCACTTAGTTATGTGAATTATATAGATCTATCCGTAGTTATATTACTGCAAAAGTTGCAGCCACTTTTTGCAATCACTTTAGCAGCAGTGATCCTTAAGGAACCTTTGTCTAAAAAGTTCTTAGTATTAGCTGTTACAGCCATTCTTGGCAGTTTCTTAGTGACATTTGGATTACAACCAATTGCAGATTGGAATGATAAAATGATCATTGCAGCATTATTGGCATTACTGGCGGCTTTCAGTTGGGGTAGCTCAACAGTATTAGGAAAACACGCCCTTAAACATATATCATTTCAAATAATTACTTCTCTTAGATTAATTATAACAGCACTTGTATGTATGGCTGTGATTGTTGCCTCAAATAATATAGCAATGATTACGGAATTAACCACTATGCAGTGGAAAATATTACTGGTGATTGCCTGCTCAACTGGAGCTGTAGCACTATTTATTTATTACTATGGATTAGATCGTCTTCCCGCTTCGCATGCAACGCTATATGAATTATTTTGGCCATTTTCTGCCATGTGTATTGATTGGTTCTACCGCGGGCGTAGTCTGGAACCAGCTCAATTATTCGGGGCAGTACTATTATTATCTTCAATGATATATTTATCAAAAGATAATTAAAAACCAGTATGCCTGGTGTATCCAATAAAGATGATCGCCATAATCTAATATTAAATTGTCTTCATGAATTTAGCTGGGGCTTTGGTATTGCCTTTCATACGCTTTATGCTATTATACCGCTCTTTTTAAAACAACTTGGTGCACCACAAGGAATTTGCTTATCGGTCGCAGGATTGTGGTCAATTTTAGTTGCATTTCCGCAACTATTTACTGCTATTGTTGGAAGGAATATCCTTGATATAAAACGCGCCGTTATTGGCGCACATATGTTTGCTCTACCGCCTATATTTTGTGCAGGATTCATTTTTGCATTTATCGCACCAACTGGTCCGCATGCCTGGGTATTTTACTATACGTGCTTCATATTCTATGGTATTGGTATTGGTATAATTATTCCCATATGGACTGAATTTTTACATCATACATTTTCCAAGAAAAAACGCGGTGCATATTTAGGTATTTCTTTCGCTTGGAATAGTATTGGTGGATTTATCGGGGGGTTTGCCGTTCGGGCAATACTAAACAGTAATATTTCATTTCCACAAAATTTTGGCTGGGGATTTTTTATTTTTTTTGGATGTATTACAATAGCCACAATCCTGTTTATGGGATACCGCATAAATACACCAAAAACAAAACGCAAAGAAAGAACGATAGCTGATTTAATTGCGGAAACAAAATCTATCGTAAAAACACATACCAATTTTCGTAACTATCTCCTCGCTAGAGTTTTTCTTACAGCAAACTATCCTGCAATAAGTCTTTACGCAATATATACGCAGAATAAGTTTGGTTTTGATACAAGTGAAGCTGGTATTTTTATTGTGATCAATGTAATAACATCAGGCATTGGAAGTTTTCTCGCCGGCTGGATAGGTGATCGTTATGGACATAAAATTGGAATAATGTTATCATTTTTTTCCTACCTCGCAGCAGTTATAACGGCGTTATTAGCAACAAATATGTTATCTGTATATACTATCTTTGTATTTCTTGGATTTGGATTGGGGTCATTTATGCCATCTGCAATGAATTTGATATATGACTTTGCTCAGGAAGGAGACAATAAAATTTACATGGCCCTCACGGACACAAGCCTGGCCCCTTTCACATTTTTGTCCATCACAATAGTTGGCGGTTTAAGTGGTGTAATCAGCACCGAGACAATATTAACTGGCATTGGTATTTTCTTAGTCATCGGTATACTACTTCTCATATTCAGGGTTAAGGACCCCAAACACCATTTAGATAACCAACCGATTGCCCACACAATTAGTTAATATATTTTTCCTTGCATTTCGAATCGTGTAAAGTGGAAATTCCAACGTAGTCAAAAACTAATGTTTAGGCTTATATCATACCAAACCATCCTTCTCTCGGCCCTTGTACTGGTTTTAACCGGTTGCAACAAGGTTGATCCCGGTAGACATTTAGAACTAGGCAAATGGTATAACACCAAGGGATTATATGATGAAGCAATAGCGGAGTATCGTGAAGTTATTCGTCTGTATCCTCCGTCTATTCAAAAATTATCTCGGGAAGAATATGAGAATCTTATCACAGCGCATTATAATCTGGCACTAATGTATACAAAAAAAGGCTGGTGGGATTTTGCTTTAGACGCTGCGGAGTCCAGTTTTCAGCTACAACCAAATACCGATACACACGAGCTGATAAGGCTTATCCGCAAGCAGATAATGCTGAGTAATAATACTGGGCCTTCCTAGGCTTCAATTTCCTAGATAAATATAATCGTACTAAAAAGATCCGGAGCGGTGTTCTCCGCCATCACAATAAATAATTGAACAATTGATAAAATCTGCTTCAGGACGTAACAGTAATGATATGGTGTTAGCAATATCCTCTGGCATAGTGGTGCGCTGCATAGGATTACGTCTTTTGGTCTTTTCTACCCATTCTTCCCAATTATCAGTTATCTTTGTAAGCGCACGCGTAGGCGTGACTCCTGCCTGTACGGCATTGGCTGTAATACCGTGCTTACCCAATTCCCACCCGATCTGTCGTATTATAGCTTCCATAGCGACTTTAGCTACACTCACTGGTCCATATCCATCCATGGCTACATAATTGCCCTCACTGGTCAGGCCTACCACGCGAGAACCTTCTCCAAGCAAATCCTCGTCAAATAATTTTTGTGTCCAGTACAGTAAGGAATTGCCCATGACGTGAACTGTCATATCCATTTGTTTTTGAGTAACTGGTTTGTCAGAAAAAAAGTTCGTCGTAGTCCCAAAGGCAATAGAGTGCAGCAATAATTTCACCGAATCTCCGCCTGTTATTTCGGCTATTTTAGGTATGTATTCATCCATTGTTTTAATAGCGGCTGCATTGATATTCCAAAAATGAACTTTACCATTATTAATATTGGAGATCTTTTGTTTCAGCGACTCGGCCTCTTTTTTAACATCACCACGATCAAAGTGAAAACCAATAATGCCATAGCCATCTTTAGCTAAACGTTCTGCAGTGGCACCGCCATGGCCCGTTGAACATCCTAATATCAATACCCAATCAGACATTATAACTCCCGATTTATTAGAGTGAATTTAGACAAGACAAAGACCTGCACAAATGAAGAACACAAAAGAGTAATATGGAAACCAATATTCGTGCATAAATTCCGCGTGAAATTGGGAAGCAACCATGGATAAAAAGTCCTCTTATACTAAACAAGAACTGCTGGATATAGTTAAAGAACAATGGTTTTTTAAATATCATTTTAAGAATGACCCGGTCATGCCTGGGTGTTTGGGGCGGGATGGTTTCTGGCAATTAATTGGATTTTATCTATCATGGGCTGGAGGCACAGTAAAACGGAGGGCTCTAGGTGTAAAAGAGTTAAAATTCAAGGGCCAGGTACGACCCTACCACTATAAGATTACCTATATAATTAACATTAAAAATTTATTACGAAACCCACCTTTATGGCTTGGGGGGATGCTGTATTAAAAATGAAAGATAAAACCATTTACTTCGCAAAAGATCTACAGGTTGGTTTATTCGAAAAACTGGTGTGGGACAGTGGTATGGATCCTGCATTAGATTCTTTTTAATCACTTTCAGTCATACTAATCTATGGCTTTACGTTGCGGAATAATTGGTTTACCCAATGTTGGTAAATCTACCCTTTTTAATGCACTCACTGCTTCATCCGTCCCAACGGAAAATTATCCCTTTTGTACGATCGATCCCCATATTGGAATTGTGGAGCTACCTGACCAACGCCTAGAAAAACTAAGAACTATATTTAAACCGCAGAAAGTTTCTCCGGCCACGGTAGAGTTCACAGATATTGCTGGTCTAGTGGAGGGTGCTAGCAAAGGTGAGGGTCTAGGTAACCGATTTCTGGGACAAATCAGACAGGTTGCGGCCATAATACATGTAGTACGCTGTTTTAAAGATGACAATGTAACCCATGTAGAAGGATCGGTCAATCCAGTTCGGGACGCAGAAATCATTGAAACTGAATTGCTACTAGCAGATTTAGAAACATTGGAAAAGCAGTATGCAAAAACAGAAAAATTGGTAAAATTTGGTGGTAAAGTAGAGAAAAGGAAATTTGATGTTATCTCTCGTCTATCAAAACATTGTAACGGAGGACATAGAGCGCGAACATTCCCTACCGGTGAAGATGAAGTTGCCATAATTAAGTCATTACACTTATTAACACGCAAGCCAATCCTATATGTATCAAATGTTGATGAAAAAGAGATCGCTCACGCACAACGGGGTGATCTAGAACAAAGACTGGCAGATTTCGCTAATAAGGAAGGTAACCTAGCCATCCGCCTCTGCAGTAAACTTGAACAGGAGATCGCTGTTCTTTCCGATAATGAAAAGGATATGTTTCTAAAGGAATACAATTTATCTGAACCGGGTTTGTATAAGTTAATACATGCCGCTTTCAAGCTTTTAGGTTTAGAAACTTTTTTCACGGGAGGGTCAAAACAGGTTCGGAGCTGGACCATCAAAGAAGGAACAATTGCTCCAGATGCAGCCGGCGAGATTCACACTGATTTCCAGCGTGGTTTTATCAAAGCAGAAGTATTTAAATATGATGATTTAGTACGTCTAGGATCGGAAAAAGCAGTAAAAGATGCTGGCTTGGCTAAACTACAAGGTAAGGACTATGTGGTACAAGATGGTGATTGTATTTATTTCCATTTCAATGTCTAGATCCTGACATGTGGTTTTTCATGATAACATCCTATATACTGGTAATCATTTCAGGGATAGGAATCCTATTGATTGGTATAAACCATTATGTAAATATCTGGCCCACGCACCATATTACTTTGGATTTGTTGGTCAGCATTATTTTCATAGCTACTCAAACGCTGGTCATTTTTTTCTTTGTAGGCACAGGTGTCAATGTGAAGGAATACACCCAGGCCAACCAAGAGATAGGAGACAGGTTTTACAAAGGAATCCTGGGTATAAAACGCAAGTTGTATCCACCAACGCTTATGGTCACCATACTATTTATGGCAACGGTAATTCTGGATGGTGGATTCTTTCTAGGAAAAGTAAATGAATGGTGGTTTCACATAATATATGTACTTACTCTATATTATTATATAAAAGCGACGGGGGAACAACACAAAGCATTTATTGGCAGCACGAATATTGTATTGGCGATGACGAAAACGGAGAGATAGTAAAAAGGGCAGGAAAACCTGCCCTTTTAAATTTTTTCTTATAACTATAAATTATTCTTCATCTTCTTCGTCCTCTTCGTCCTCTTCGTCCTCTTCGTCCTCATAATAATCTTCATAATACTCAGGTGGATAGGCATACATATTTGAATAATCCCATTCTTCTTCGTCCTCTTCTTCGTCCTCTTCTTCGTCTTCTTTAACCGGTGGTGCTTCCTGCTTGACAACGATTACTTTAGGATATGTTGATTCACCATTATTACTTTGTTGCAATGCTTTATTTACCATGTCCCGATCCTCTGCGCTTAAACTTGGTGCTGGCGTACCCAGCAGATGCTGCCGGAACATCATCCCAATTAAACCCCCAAAGAATAATACAAGGAGGGCGATTATTGATCCATCTGATTTTAATTCATAGCCGCCCCAAATATTTTGCGCGAGACCATAGTTAAGGAAAATAGCTAAAGACAACAGTACAATAAATACGATCAATATATTTCCCATAAGTGCAGGAGTGGTTGATTCAACCACTAATATATACAGCATCCAGATCATTATTCCCCCAATGATAAAGATAATTCCAGTTATATAATCATTGGATAGCAGGGACTGAATAAAGCCAACCAATGATCCCACTGGAATTAAAAAGCCGATACCTGTTTTAATGCTATCGGCCATCAGCAAACTAGATAATCATTGTAATTATTGTTTACCATACTAGGAAATCTGCTCAGAAAATTGAATGTATTTCCATCGAAAAGCAAGATATTTCGACATGCTATAGTATATATGAATAAGAATGAGTTTCTTTTTTCATATGAAAGGTTGACTTCCTTAATTTGTACTAAGTATCAATTGTATATATGAATAAACGGGATAAAAAAGTTAGTGTTGGTATTGTAGGCGTAGGACACCTGGGCGAGCATCATGTAAAACATTTTGCTGAAATGGAAAATGTACAATGCGTGGGATTCTACGATATTGATCCGGTTAGAGCAGTACTTATCGGAGAAAAATACAAGGTAAAACCCTATGATTCACTGCAAGCACTACTGAGTGACTGTGATGCAGTTTCAATCGTAACTCCCACAGACACACATTTCCATATCGCTTCAGACTGTATCAACGTAGGAAAACATGTATTTATTGAAAAACCGATCACTAAAACTGTAGCTGAAGCAGAACAGTTACTAACACTGGCGAATACTAATGACGTGTTAATTCAGGTAGGGCATATAGAAAGATTGAATCCAGCATTGATCCCACTAAAAAACTATTCCATATCACCAAAGTATATTGAAATCCAGCGATTGGCCCCATATGATGTTCGTGGTACCGATGTCCCTGTAGTATTGGACAAAATGATTCACGATATTGACATATTATTGTTTCTTGTTAACAGTAATGTTGAGAGTATTGATGCAAATGGTATATCTATTTTGACAGATTCAATTGATATAGCTAACGCTAGGATACGCTTTAAGAATGGTACAATTGCTAACATAACTTCAAGTAGAGTTGCACAGGATCATGTTCGCAAGGCAAAAATTTTTCAGCAAGATCTTTATATCACTATCGACTTTTTACTTGGTTTAACAGAGATTTACCGAGTTTTAGATCCAGAGGAACCTGACCCGGATGCTATTCAAGATGTACCATTTCAATATGGGGACAAAAAGAAAAAAATTGTATATGAAAAACCAGAAATACCTACATTGGATGCACTAAAAGCAGAGCTCGAAAATTTCGCTAACAGTGTGCAGGGTAGCGCTACTCCAATTGTCGATGGGCTGGCTGGAAAGAATGCTTTAGAATTAGCAACAAATATTCATGATCTGATCCTTAAGGATCTTCATTAATGAATATTGGCAACTTTTTTTTTAAATACCGAAGCTATACTCCCATACCTTTAGCAGCGGTAATTCTTTATAATGCTCAACATGCAGACGCATACGTATCGCTTGGCCTGGCATGCATCATTTTTGGTGAATCAATCCGATTTTGGGCAGTAAGCTATGCTGGCAGCATAACAAGAACGACAAAAGTCGGTGCATCAACGTTGTGTACTGCAGGTCCTTTCGCGCATACGAGAAATCCGTTATACATCGGAAATATGTTAATGTATACTGGTATAGTGCTGATAGCTGGTGCAAGTAATATTTTGGCAATACTTATGCTAACGTGGCTGTTTTTTATTATCCAATATTATCTGATCATTAATCTTGAAGAACAAACATTGACCAGAATTTTCGGTGCAACATACCTAGATTATTCGAAAAATGTGCCCCGAATATTTCCTCGATTATTTCGTTGGGAATCATATGATATTAGACAACCTATGACAATACTTGAAACAATGCGTACTGAAAAACGAACACTTCAAAATGTGGTTATATTTTTTATATTTATTTATATGCGTTATCAATTGCTGGAACAATGATCTTTTAAAATAATGGCCAAGAAAAAACATCTGAAAATATTTATCGTTGCTGGTGAAGAATCTGGTGATTTACATGGATCTAAATTGGTACATGCTATGAAAAAACATGTCGCAAATATCCAGTTTACCGGTCATGGAGGTAACCGAATGGCTAATGAGAATGTCCAGATTATTGAGCATATAGATGATTTGGCCATTATAGGTTTCGTTGAAGTAATCAAGCATTTACCACACATGTTCAAAGTTATGGGAACAACAGTTAATTGGCTGCGGGAAAATAATCCGGATCGTTTGATTCTTATCGATTACCCAGGCTTCAATTTGCGGCTTGCCAGGGAAGCATTTCAATTAGGCATACCTGTAACCTATTTTATATTACCTCAGGTATGGGCATGGAAAGAAGGCCGGGTATCTATTTTGAGGGATAGTGTTGATCAGTGTTTATCCATTATTCCATTTGAACAGGAATGGTTCGAGAACAAGGGTGTGAAAGCGGATTTTATTGGACATCCTTTTATCGAATTAGAACCACCTAAACAAACAATTGACCAATTTTTTTCTACCCATAATCTAAATCACGACTCCCCTATACTAACGCTTCTACCTGGAAGCAGGCAGCAGGAAATAAACCGACATTGGCCTGTTTATATTAAAGCAGTAAAAATAATAAAATCAAATATTTCAAACATTCAGGTAATTGTCGGCAAGGCACCTGGTATAACTCTACCAAATATACCAGATTTTATTAAAATTGAAGAAAATGATCCCCAGTTAACAATGTGTTACGGTGATGCTGCATTAGTGGCTTCTGGTACAGCGACATTAGAAGCTGCAGTCCTTGATATCCCCATGGTGGTATCATACCGCTTTTCACTACCAACTTGGAGTTTTGCCAAAAAGATGGCTACGGTTCCTTACGCATCGATAGTAAATCTAATTGCCAATGAGATTATCGTTCCAGAATTTATCCAATCAGAAATGACTCCCGAAAATCTAACAAATGCTGTGATCCCCCTTTTAAATAAAACTTCAGAACGAAAAAAAATGTTATTAGGATATGAAAAAGTAAGACGCACGCTTGGTATGCCAGGGGCCTACGATCGTGCTGCTGAAGCTATCATAAACAGACTTTAATGATAAATTCTTTAAAATTGTTCTTGATGGCAAAACTAGGTAAGTGGTTCATATTATTATTGTATAATACAAATAAATGGAATATAGAAGGGGAAGAACATTACAAAAAATTAATTGAACAGGGGCAATCAGTAATCATATCAATATGGCATGGCAGAGTACTAACATTTGTAAAACTGTTAGCATATAAAAAATATTACGCAGTAGCAGGAACACATTTTGACGCAGAAATCATAGCCAGAATCTGTGCTAACATGGGTTGGAACGTAATCCGGGGTTCAAGTTCGGACAAAGGTAGAGAAGCATATGAGGCAATACTAGACGCATTGAACCAACCAGGTTCCCTAGTTGCCATGACACCGGATGGCCCTAAAGGCCCTGCAAAAATTCCAAAAGCAGGCATCGTTAAAGCTGCACAGCGTACAGGAGCTGTTATAATTCCCGCTGCTGCGCTCTCTACAAGGCGCTGGGGGTTTACCAACTGGGATACTTTTTATGTGGCTAAGCCTTTTGGAAGAATAGAAGTAATTTATGGAGAGCCACTTTCATTCAGCGAAGAAGACCAATTTGAGGATTGCCTAGCAAAAGTTAAGGGAGCAATGGATATGCTTGAATTAGAGGTAAACCGGCGTGTCGGCGTATAATTATATCAATAACCCTCACTATCGTATTTTTCTATTTCCTTTAGCACTATTCTATTGGGGAGTGATATTCTGGAGAAACTTATTCTATAACAAGGGAGTTTTCATAAGTCGTAGTCTTCCTTGTAAAGTAATTAGCATTGGGAATATCACCACTGGTGGAACGGGGAAAACTCCAGCTGTTATATACTTTGCCAAACTACTCAAAAATCATGGAAAACGTGTTGCTGTTCTTAGCAGGGGCTATGGTAGATCAACAACAGGGACTATTGTTGTATCTGCAAGTGATAACAATATTAAAAACTGGCAAATGGTTGGCGAGGAGCCCGCACTATTGGCAGAGAAATTACCAGGTATACCCCTTGTTGTTGATGAAAATCGCTACCGCGGTGGAATCTACATTGTCAAACATTTTAATCCAGATGTAATCATATTGGATGATGGGTTTCAGCATCGCACATTGTATAGAGACCTGGATATAGCATTATTAAACTCAAACCAATCTGGTATTGCATATAAACTATTACCTTATGGATTATTGCGAGAACCTTGGCACCATTTAAAAAGGGCCGATGTTACAATCTTAACCAAAACCAATATAAAGCGTCCATCACATTTCATATATAATAAACTAAAATCGTTAAAAATAATCTCTTATAATAGCAAGATTGTACCATCAGACTCACTCATAGGTACAAAAGGAAACATAATATCAGTTAATGCTATGCAAAATGAGCGTGCTATAGCTGTTTCTGGAATTGGTGATCCTATGGGATTTGAATTGTTATTAGAAAAACTTGGTTTGAATATTCTGGACCATATTTCTTTTGATGATCATCATTACTATGGTAAACTAGATTTAAAGATCGTTAAAACAACGATGGATAAACAAGATGCAGGATTTATCGTTACTACAGAAAAAGATCTGATCAAGCTACGAACCATTAAACATGAAATTTGCAAAAAGGTCTATGCTCTACCCATACGATTTTCATTATCAAAAAAGGGGCAGCATGAAATATTGAACAAATTAGATTTTAATTAAATCTGCGTTACGCCCCAGGCAAATATCATTCCAACAAACGTTAGCATCAATGGCCAGCCGGCATTAACAAATTGCCGCGCGCTTGGATTTTCAAAAGCATGAATTTTAAACTCGTGGGCCGTTGTTGCCCCACGTTCATCTATTGCAGCAATAACAACATCGTTTGGTCCAAGCTGATTATTTCTTGGGCGCCATTTCAATAATCCTGTGCGTTTACTAAAGGTAGCGTATTTTGGTAACTTGATTGGTTTAAATTTTATTTTATCCTTGTTTAAATCCTCCGCAACAAGCTTGTAGGTATACTCATATCCTGTAAGAGCTATAGGCTTCGGAATTGAAATTATTGATGGCGGTATATTAACGAATATCTGGGATTTCTGAATATCTTCGGCATATCCATCAGATATGCGCACTGTAAATAAATGATTATTGATTTGCGCAGCGCGCGGGATCCATACCACTTTACCATCTTCGGTCATTTGCATACCTTGTGGTGCTTTTAATAGCTCATAAATTAATTCTGCATTCGAATTTTTATCTTCTGCCTGAATTTGATATCTATATACTTCATCCACCAGGGCTGATTTTGGCGCATTGGATACAATAATAGGTTTATGATTAACATAAATTTCAAATGATTGTTCATCCCTTGTATACCCATCTGAAACAAGAAGCTTAATTATATGGGAATCATACTGTTCTTTACTTGGAGTCCAGTTTATTTCCCCAGAGTATTCATCAACTTCCATACCATCTGGAAACTCCAGCAAGGTATACCGTACTGAGCTCAGTCGCTCGACAATTATTTTGGGGGGTTTTCCCTTTGCACCTTGAAAGAATTCCCACAATAAATCTTTGATTCCTACAGTACGATCATCAATTGTTTTGATTAATATATACAGTCTATCATTTTCCCAGAAAATTGTCTGTACATATTTTTTTACATTGAGTCTAGAGAAAGATGCCGCATCTGGTTTATCGGGATCAGTAAGGTAAATCGCTTCCGCGCTTCCCCAATCTCCAATATATCTACCAATATTTTCTTGATAGACATCATCAGTAATATCTACAGAATATATTCGAACTGATTCAATATTATCTATACGAATTGATTTATCGTAAGGCAATAGTGATCCCTTATTTTTATCTGAATTCAAAATTCGATATTGATACGGTTCACCAACATTGCCAGTCATTGGAGGAACAGATACAATTTTAATTGGCGCATTGACATAAAAATCAGCATCGATAAAATAGGTTTCTTTACTATCTGTGATTTCAAGCCTCATATGAGAAAAATCAAGTTCCTCATTAGTGGGGTCCCACCGTAGGCGCCAAGTAAATGGATCAATTCGCATACCATCAGGAAGTTCGATAGCAGTAACAGTGATTTTATCTGCAATGTTTGGGTCTGATACTTCCAACTGAAAATCCCACGTAGCCCCAACATTAACTACATTCATTGCCGGTGGTGCAGCAGATATTATTGGCGGATGATTTATAAACACTGCTACATTTTGCGTATCCTGTGCTACGCCATGACTTGCTTTTACAGCAAAGTATTGTGTATCTAACTGTGTTAATTCCGGTGTCCAGGTGATCAAATAATTATTATTTATAGCCATACCAACTGGCCCGTGCAATAATTCAACTTTCATTTCTTGCGCCAACTCAGGGCGCCATACTTCAACTTGGTACTGGTAGGGCTGATTAACCTTCCAATCTGTTGGTGCACTTGATATAATCTTTACACCAGCGCGGGCGAATAATTTGAATTCCTGCACATCCCGATCAAAACCATCTGTGGCCACAAGACGTACATCGTAAACACTGACATCCGCACTATCTGTTTCCCACACTAAGCTACCATTCTCACCTAGAACCATGCCTTCAGGCGCTAATTCAAGATAGTATTTAACCCTAGTATCAATATTACGATCACGGACAACAGGTGTATAGGCAAAGGTAGTGTTCGATACAAATTCAGTTCCAATCGGAGCGGTGAGAAACATAGGTGGATCATTAACATATATCCACACGTATTCATCATATCCTTCCAATTCCGGCACCATTTGATAGGTGAGTAAAGAATCTCTTATGGTTGCTTCAAGGGATACAGATTCACCAACCTTCATTTCTATACGGTATCCTAATTTGTATGCACCAAGCTGCGTATCATCAGGCACCCATTGTATTGATCTGCTTTCATAATGAAAAAACATGCCTTTGGGAGGCGGAATCAGCCAGCGAAAACTATAGAATTCTCGTGCTTCATCTTCTGGTATTTTATAAGTAAATAGCTGGTTCAGTGATAATACATGTCGTGGAAGAACATCTTGTGGTAAGTGTTGACCTATTGTAGTAATAGGCTTGGGCATCTTTGGTAGATCCATTGCGTGTTTAATTTCTGGAAATAAATCGATGAGGTCTATTTGTTCATCAAGAGCCGCTACAATATCCTCCTCGTCAGGTACAGACATTTTAATTTCCGGTTTGCCAAGCTCTGTTAAAAAAACACTGCTTTCTTCTCCATCCCAACTAGATGCAATGATAAACCCAGTATAATCTCCTCCGTCTGTTACTGGAATCGTCGCAAAAACTTGTGCTCCGGTTGATTCAGTCTCAAGTGTAAAATAACTTGTCTCTAGATCAACAGCATCCAGCGAGCCCATCACCATAGTTATCATATTCATTTCACCAGAAATCAGTAATAAATCAGCAACATTATCTAAATTGATATCGACTACATTCATATCAGATAGTGGGCCAGCATCAACAGGTAATACCTCAACTGCAACAGTAGCGGGGGACAAAGTCATAGAAACAACATGTCCAGATTGAAAAGGCAATAAAACATCCTTAAAGCCATCGGAATCCCAATCGGAAACGACTATCGACATAGGAAGTGGTCCATTCATCCCAGTTATAATTTCTTGCTTTGATTCTCCTAACACCAGACGTCCATTACGATTAAAATATGGTTGAATTTTCATAACATTGCCTTCAGGACTAAAACTTATGATTTCATCGTAGCCATCACGGTTCCAATCCAATGCAGCTCCATAAACAAAACCGATACCCGTTTTCAAAGCACTTGGTTCCAAACGCTCAATCATTGTCAAATTTCCTTCTTCATCTAGATCAATTATAGAAAGTCCCCGTAACGGGCTACCAAGGGATAATAAGATTTCCTGATCGTCGTCATTATCCAAATTAAATACATCAAAATTGTTGCAACGCACAAAACCCTTTTCATCTCCAAGGTTTAAAAACCCTGCCGGAGTTTCTCCAAAACCATCATCGTACCACTTATAATAGAAAATTATGGGCTGGAGTATAGTTCCATCGCCATTTGCTGATAAGTTGGCAACCGCAATTAATTCAGGGACACCATCTCCAACTAGGTCAGCAAGCCTTACACCAACAAAACTGCCCAGTAATCCATCCGGCAACTCTAGTTCCCAGGTTAGATTTTGGAAACCATCAATATCAATCTCATAATATCTTATCATAGAAACACTGTGACCATTAATTCTATCGAACTCAACTGCGACAAATTCATATTGACCATCTTCATCTAAATCAAAGGTGCCCTCCATATGTAAAATCTTTAGGTCGCGAGAGAACCCGAAGCTATATAATAATAGAACCAGGGAAATAATTTTATGCCTGGTTATCATGGTGTGTTATCGGTTTGTTCCGATGAACCTTCTTCTTCGGTATTTGTTTCTTCTTCTTGTGTTACAGCTACGCTGTCAGACTGTACTGTATTACTGGTGTCATTGACCGTTGTATCTGGCACAGAAGTATTAAGCGTATCAACGGGCTGGGTTATTGTTAATGAATCCGGCGATGAAGTGACTGTATCAGAAATGGTAGGCTTATCATTAATAGCGCCACTTGCTGTATCAGCAGAAACCGAATCTACCATTGTTGTATCGCTTGAGACTGTATCAGTAATTGCACTGGTTGTTTCTGTAATAACAGATTTCTCGAACCCAGCACCCTTAAAAAGCTTTTTTGCCTCTAAAAATTGTTTATTGAATCGTATTCTATCTTTCAAATCAAAAATACCTGCTAATGAGGTCGCTGAAACTGAACCATAGAGGCCAAATTCAGACCGAACTACTATGTCTCCTAGCGTATCCAAATCGATTGCAACACTAATATCTTTTACAAGAATCTCATCTGGGAACGAAAACGCGCTTGTATACGAATTTGATCCTAACGGCACAGTCACAGAAATATTTGCATATGATTGAATAATTGAATCCAAGCCCAAATCAAACTCAAGATTGCTACCAATTGAATCCATTGAAAGAGTAGATGGGAAACCGTTAAATACATATTCCGGATATTGATACCAGTCTGAATTCCAATCCTCAGGGCTATAAGATTGTGGAATCGAATCATTTGTTGGTGACTTTGTTAACTCCAGTGTATTGTTTTTTAGATCATGTACAATATTTATTGTTGTTATAATACTATCAGGGTCTTCATTACGATTAAAAGTGAGCTTTGATGTTACTGGTCTATCTACAAGAAATAGATTGGATTTAATGCTGGTGGTAAGAACTGATGGCCCATTATCTTTAAAGATATCATATCCTACATCTAAGTTGAATAAATGTTCTCCATCAAAATGATAACGATTAATTGTCGTATCTCTAGTTACAACTGTAATTGTAACTATTTCTTCTTCCAAAGTAACAAATTCGTCAAGTTCAAATAGTACCTCAGGCACTACTGTATCCTTAACAAATAATTTGAATGCAAACAATGAATCAGATAGTACAGGTATTATCTTGTGTTGTTTACCAAATGGGGTTGATACACTAAATAGTTTTTCGCCTAATCGTATTTGTGAAAGGTAAGCGAAAATATTATCTCCTGTTTGCTCGCTGGTGGGTATCCAATTAATGATTCCTGTTCTTGGTTGAAAAACCGTTCCAACAGGAGGCTTTACTAACCATTGAAAACTATAAAAACCGCCAGCTGAATCAACTGTGGCGGGAATTAGTAAAGAATCCCCAACGAATGCAGAATCAATATTGGTAATATTGCTTATAAGGGAATCAATAGTTACCTGGTCTATTTTTGTCTCACTAGATAATTCTTCATCTAGTTTTTTATAAAGACCAGCTTCGACACGGGCCAGTACAACTTTATTAATTTCCTGTGCGGATGTGGCGTCGGCAACAGCAAATAATCCCTGGCCAGAATAGTCGCTGGGTGATAAAGATAATTCACCATCAGTAAAACTTAGCATAAGCACTTGATCGTTTTCGAATGGCAATAGAACACCCTGATCATCATTATAACTAATATCATAAACCCAAATGTCAGGGGCATACAAGTTTTGCATACCATCCAATACGAGTAGGTCTGAAGCTATTTCCTTGCCATCAGTGCTTGAAAATATTGCTGTTTTCATTATGTCGCCCTCTAGGCTGAAAACAGCAATCATCTGGCCATCTTTTGTATTAAACGACGCAGTGAATAATCGGCCATAGCCATTTTTGATAATGTCCGGTTGAAGAATCATAGGCGCTTCAATCACCAGGGATCCAAGTTGCTCTGATAAGTTAAAAATAACTGCCTTTCTGGAAGGACTACCAATAGAGATAGAAAAAGTTGTCTTGTCATCAATTTCAGAAATATTTATATTCGATGGACGTAAAAGATCCCTTTCTCCGGGAAAATAAAAACGCTTTAATGGTTCCGATGTAAATCGTGATCCAGTCCATTTAAAAACAACAAGCCAAGGAACTTTTTTATCCGTTTTGATCGATGGTGCAGAGATTATTGCAATTAATTCTGGGTTTGGATCATCATTAATATTGGCAAGAACCGCATCCACTACGGCCGCAGATCGATCCCCATCGGGATGGTAATACCATATTTCCCTATGGTCGCCATTATCTTCAATTTCTACGTATTGCAGGCCTCCACCCTTCAATAATAATAACTCACTGCGATCATTTCCATTCAGATCATATGTGCCCGCTAGTTTTATTGACCTGGCAGAGAGAGATACCGATAACAATAGGACCAATAACAGTATTGGTCCTCGAAAATTAGTTAGGAATACCATCCGAGGTTTTTTGCGAAAACAATTGTGCATTGATTTCTATACTGGAATATACAATAATATCACAGAAACGGTCTATTATCTAATTGGTATATATCTAATTGGTATGATGTTCTAAATTCTCTGCAATGGTAATTTTAATTCCCTTTTATTATCTGGCAACATTTCGCTACCGAATTGCTACAGTAAACGATAAATTTCCGAAGATATATTCGATTCGCATAGAATCCGAAGCGCTCCATGAACCGATGTAAGTTGATCATACTTATCCTGCCAATTGTAATATTCGCGCAAAGCGATCTGTATCCGGTGGAAGATTACTTTGGCGGTGGAATAGGTTACAGCCCAATGTATATGATGCTAGACTCAATTCCCGGTGCATCAAAACTCAGGCAAGTAGGCGTTAATCCAGATAATTTCAATTCCCCTTTTGTTGTCCACGGCGGCGAAGGATTTACACAAATTGCTGGTCGATGGAGATTGGGCGGTTATGCGGGAATTGGTACATCCCGAATTAGCAATGCGCTTAGCGTTAAGCTTGCGGTTGAATCGAATACATTACCGGGATTTCAATTCGCAGACACTACTATAGGCGGCGATTTAATTTACCGTGATAAGACACAAGTTTACACTGGCATTTTTGTGCCAACTATAGAAGCAAAATTCACGTTTATGATTGGCGCAGCAACACTAGAATATGTTGTACCAATTTTCCGTGATTTAGAAGTAGCCAGTGGTGCGATGTTCGGGATAGGCAGAACCGTTATATCTATCGATCAGAATACAGGTACACCACGTTGGGACGCAAGCTTCAGCAATAATTTTGGTCAAATCATCAATGATACTCTGTATTATGCGATTGATACTACAGGAACCACATCCAACCTTGCATTTGATGCATTACAGGGGTCATACCTACCGCCACTGGCATCCAGTGCGGGGATGACCAGTATAAGCGGTACTTTTTTCAATTTTCAACCATATGTAGCAGTAAAATGGCAAATCACAGATCGGGTGGGACTTCGTCTCAGCATTGGCTACAATAAGGGAGTTGTCCGGGCCGGACAATGGAAACTCAACGATCGTTTTCAGATCAGCGATTCACCTGAATCAGCGTTGTCTGGATTAACCTTTAGAACAATGCTCTACTTTGGTCTTTAATGTTCAAATAATAACACTTACTTATAGAGTTTAACAAATGAATAAAGCCTACCCATCCGAAGTAAAGTTTTCATTTCTTACAACAGTAATAATTATTTTTATTATTCTTACTATACCTGCAGTTCGTGTTCTTTATTCTGGATCCAAAGACACTTACCGTATCATTGAAAATAAGTTTCGGGTTTTTAATCAAATAATTCAGTATGTAAATGAATATTATTACGAAGATATTGATATGGATAAAATATGGAATGGTGCTTTTCATGGATTTATGGAGAAATTGGATCCGCACTCTGTTTATATCCCTCCCAAAAAACAGGAGGAAATTGATGAAATATTTCGAGGGAAATTCCAAGGTATTGGTATAGAATTTGATGTATTGGAAGGGTATATCACAGTTATTGCACCAGTTGCAGATAGTCCTTCAGAACGTGTTGGTCTTCAGCCCGGAGATCGCATAATTGAAATTGACGGAGAAGATGCATACGGTATAACTAAAGATGAAGTTATGAAAACACTCCGTGGACCTAAAGGTACAAGTGTGGACCTTAAAATTGCTAGAATTGGCTCCAAACCTTTTGAAGTGACCATCATTCGAGATGTTATTCCTATTTATAGTGTCCGTGCAGCGCTAATGCTAGATGATCAAACGGGCTACATCTGGTTAACGAGATTTACAGCAACATCATCAGAAGAAATTAGAAATGCGCTGAAAAAACTGGACGACAGCGGCATGAAACGTATGATCCTGGATCTGAGAAACAATAGTGGCGGATTTCTTGAACAAGCAGCAGAAATAGCTAATATGTTTATCACCACTAGGGACACGCTTGTCTACACAATTGGAAAACATAATAATACAAACGAAGTTTTTCTGGCCAAACCATCCAAGGGCAGGGCCGATTTCCCGCTAATTATATTATTAAATCGTGGTTCTGCAAGCGCCAGCGAAATTGTAGCTGGTGCTGTACAGGATCTTGATCGCGGTTTAATTGTTGGTGAAACAAGCTTTGGAAAGGGGCTTGTGCAGCGACAATTTGGACTAAGAGACGGATCTGCTGTTCGTGTTACGATTGCTCGTTATTACACACCTAGTGGCCGTTTAATCCAGCGTCCTTTTGAAGATGGTAATACCAGACAATATTATGCAGAACTATATAAACAAAACCGTGAAACTATAATTGACTCCCTAAAAGAACTGCGACCGAAATTCAAGACCCGTAACGGACGAACAGTTTATGGCGGAGGCGGTATTACACCTGATGAGTATATACCCTGGGAATTGAAACTACAGAAAAGTACCCAAAAACTAATTGGAAATCCAAAAAGGCCATTATTCAATTGGGGAACGATGTTTGTTTCTCAGAATACTGACTCATTAGAAAACTACGAAGATTTTAGGGATTCTTGGACAATTGCTGATGACCAATTCGATAAATTTTTACAGCATTTGAATGAATTGGAAATAGAGCCTGATTCTACAGAATGGGTAACAGATGAAGAATATATAAAAAATATTATCAAATCTGAAATTGCAGGTGCTAAGTGGGGAAAAGACGCACAATGGGGAGTTAGATTAATGACAGACAACCAAATCATCGAATCATTAAACTATTTTGATAAAGCAGAAGAATTTCTAACAGTAAATTGATCGGCATATTATAAACAATAAAAAAAGAGCAAATAACGAAAAACATTAATAACTTTTGTTTATTATCTCTTAAAAATACATTTAACCCATAAACTAAAGTTTTGTGAAAAGAAAATGAAAAATAAATCATTTTTAATATTACTGTTCTTCTCCTCAATTCTATTTAGTCAGCAAATGGACAAGGACAGCATATATCTCAATGTAGAAAAAATGCCAACTATTAAAGGCGGTTTCGTTGCAGTAGGGAAAAAAATAAAATATCCAAATATTGCTAGAGAAATGGGCATGCAGGGCGTGGTCTATATAGGGTTTATAGTAAATCCGGAAGGGAAAGTTGAGGATCCTAAAATATTAAAGTCTGTAGCAAAAATATTAGATGAAGAGGCTTTGCGCGTGGTAGAAAAAGAAATAGAATTTGAGCCGGGCTACCATGAGGGCAAAGCAGTTCCGGTTAGGTTTGTGTTACCAATTAAGTTCAAATTATAATTTATTAGTTAAAAAATGGATCATAGAATTCAGTTCATTTTCATTTGCGCGCAGGTCTTTATACTAAGTTTTCTATTCGCCGCAGAGAACGAATACCAGTTTGAAATAATCACTACTCGTAACGGTCTGTCTGATAATGATATCCGCGCGGTCACGGATGACAGGTATGGTTTTGTTTGGTTAGCCACTGATGAAGGTTTTAACCGCTATGATGGTTATGAGGTAAAAAACTACAATTCAAATCCATTTGATACTACTGCATTATCTGGTAATCGTATTTGGGATATTTTCAAGGATCAGGATGGAGATGTATGGGCACTTACAGATAAAGGCGTTGATTTATACCACTACGGAAAAGATTCGTTCCAGCGATTTCCAACAGCTAGCCGTCCAACTTTTCTAACCCAGGACAAAGAAGGGCTATTTTGGATTGCTACCAAAAATAGTGGTGTTTATACCATCGAAAAAAATACTGGTAAAATCGTTAATTATAAGTTTAATCCAAGTGATCCATATTCTATTTCGTCAAACAGTTTTGATGAAAATCAATGTAACCCAATCGTGGTAGATACATCCGGCAACCTATGGATTGGCACAACAAATGGTCTCAATTATTACCGCAAGGATAAAGATTTTTTCACTCGTTTTATGAGTTTGGAGCATTATCAGAATTCAATCTCTGGCAATCATATCAACACCTTGCTCATTAAAGATAATAATATCTATGTAGGGACATCCCAAGGCCTGGACAAAATAAATATTGGTAATCTTTTTGCCACTCGTCTTGCCGGCACTTCTTGGATATCTATGTTGGGTACCTATACAGTTAAACAACTTCTTGATTTTGGGCCCAATCCAACTATGAACGGATTTTGGATGGCTACCACTGCTGGTATAGTGTATTATAATGCAACTTTTGATTTATTTGATGATCTGATGTGGGATTATATCTTCGGTCAGAACATTAATAAAATGTATGTAGATCCCAGTGGAAATTTGTGGGTTGATGTACTAGCATTCCCAGGTTTAACACTTTTTAATACAAAAGTTTTCTTTGCACAAATGGGGCTAGTATTAGATAATAATTTTAAATTATTACAACCAGACAAAAACGGCGTTTTATCTGAAACTACAGAGCCCTCTTCGTTTACCAACGTGAAAGTAAATGATCTTTACTTTGATGAAATGAACAATATGTGGGTAGCAACTAGAGTCGGGCTTAATCAAAGAATTAAAACCACTCGGAATTTTATAACTGAAAATAATCTAACTGGCAGCAATGTGATTGCAGTGAAAATAGCACCTGACAATTCTATTTGGGCCGCCCATGAAAATGGCATTGATCAATTATCTCAAGATGGTCAGGTAATTGAACGATTTACTGCTGATCTGACTAATGCTAATTCTCTATTAAACAAAGAGACCGGTCCTTTAGCAATTTTACATGACGGGCAGGTGTGGGCTGCAAGTCAGTCTTTAGGAGCAACATTGATAAATCCAATTACAAAAACATATCAACGATTTTATGAATTTATTGATGAAACATCCGGATCAATACTTCGAGGAAAAGTCAATTCAATTTTCCAACAATACGTTGAAAATCCAAATGGGCCCAACTATGAAAACGTATGGTTTGCAACCACAGCTGGGATAATTAAATGCACTATGCCCGAGCATGCTGAAAATGCACCGAAATTCTCTATTTATAAATATGAAGATAATGTTCAAAATGATTATCTATCCAGGCCATCAGCAATCCTCCGGGATCTAGAGACTGGTGAGCTGTGGGTTGGCACAGAATCAAACGGCCTTTTCAGGATAAAGATGGAAATTTCAAGTCGCTATATTATCGACCGTCAGATAAAATATGAAAAAATTGAACTTGTGAAACACTATATTATCGATAAAAATGATCCGAAAAGTTTTTCATCAAATTCGGTGAATACAATTGTTAGCGATGTAAATAATAATATCTGGATTGGAACATCGGGAGAAGGATTATTTCGTTATAATCGTGAAAATGACAATTTTGATCGCTGGTCAATTGATAATGGTTTACCCAGCGCGACAGTAGTATCCATTCTGTCTGATAAGTCTGGTGGTTTATGGATTGGTACCAGAAGAGGAATCGCACGCTTGCACGCCGACGGGAGTGTAAGGGTGTTTGATAGTAGTGATGGCTTACCCGCTGATATCTTTAATACTGGCGCTGTGGATATTAACGATAATGGAATATTATACTTTGGAAGCGTCCAGGGCCTCACCCGAGTAAATCCTTCAGAAATAACAATCAATGAGATAATGCCAAAATTAGCTATCAATTTAGTCGAGACTATCGATTACGAAGGTAACCGCAATTTCATCGATTTCACAAATAACCAGATTTCGATTGATCATCAAGTTCAAACATTAAATATCAACTTTGTTGGTCTTTCTTATAACAAGTCTGCAAAAAATCAATACCAATATACACTAGATAATTACTTAAATAACTGGGTGGATAATGGAACCAATCGAACAGTGACCTTCCAACGCCTTGAACCAGATGATTATACTTTTCAGTTCAGGGCAAGCAACAATGATGGTATTTGGAATAACAATCCTTATTCAATAGAAATCCGCGTTAAACCACCAATTTGGCAGACATGGTACGCATATACATTTTATTTCTTTGCTTTTGTCGGGCTTAGTGCATCTGGGTTTTATGGAGCAGATCGAATAAGACGTAAAACATTAGATAATAAACGCAAAGACCAGGATCTTGCAGAGGCAAGGGAATTTCAGTTGAGGATGATCGCGAAGACAATACCAGATTATGAAGGGATGAATATTAAGGCATTTATGCGTACCTCTACCGAAGTTGGTGGTGATTACTATGACTTTTTCGAACTAGAGGACGGAAGTTTTTATGCAGTCTGTGGAGATGCTACAGGACATGGTTCTCAATCAGGTATGATGGTCTCAATAACCAAGGCTGGTCTTGCAAGTATAGAGTCTAACTCGCCCGATGATATTCTTAACCGGCTCAATAAAGTAGTACGCCGAGTTGACACGGGCCGACTACGTATGAGCTTAAGTGTGTGTATTTTTAAAAATGATAAACTTTATATAAGCGCAGCTGCAATGCCGCCAGCTTATCTGTACTCTGCAGAAACAAAATCTGTAGAAGAAATTGAGATCCGAAATCTCCCCTTAGGCGGATTGGAAAATGAACAATTTGAGCTAGTGGAGAAATCATTTAATAAGGGAGATGTATTGGTGCTGCTTTCAGATGGACTACCTGAGGCTCCGGATTTAGAAGGAAATTTGTTAGATTATCAACCAGTAATGAATTGTATTGAAAAAATAGCGCATTTAGGGGCATCGCAAGTTAAAAAAGCACTAATTGACCTTGCTGATGATTGGCTCGGTGGTTCTCAAAATCCTGATGATATTACCTTTGTAGTTTTTGAAAAACAGTCGAATGAAGATCCGAAAGCGCAGAAAAAATTAGAGGAGAAGGATTTTAAAAAAGTCGCGCAAGCTTAAATATTTTAAGGAGGAATGTATCTATGAGTAATCCAACAGTAGAACTCACACTGCCCGTGATGCAAGACATGGAACTTGCAGCAACCAAAACTGCAGAAGTCATCGCAAAACGTATGGATTTGGATGGAGAGAAAACAGACGAGATCAGTATGGCCCTGATTGAAGCCTGCATTAATGCATTTGAACATTCCAAATCCAAAGATAATATTTTCATTCAATATATTATCGATCCCGAAAAACTTATAATAAAAGTAGGCGATAAAGGCATTGGCTTTGATGCTGAAGTTGTAGCCATACCTAAAATCGTAGAAAAATTAAATTCTGATAATAAGCGTGGTTGGGGTCTTCAACTGATGAAAGAACTTATGGACACAGTGGAGTTTCAATCCAGCGAGGATGGCACAACTGTAACAATGACAAAAAATAGATAATTATGAAAAGGAGGGGAATTAGGTCATGAGTGATTTTAACATTAAAGTTCGTGAAGAAGGAGATATCATTATTCTGGAAACGAGTGGGTACTTAAATAATTTCGGTGGAGACCGAGTAGCTTCTATATGTAAACAAAGTATATCTGAAGGTAAAAGAAAATTATTAATTAATATGGAGAACACTAAAATGGTCAATAGCATCGGAGTCTCCATTCTTATAGAAGTTATAGAGGACCTACAAGGCGTTAATGGAACATTGGGTTATTATAATGTTGCACCAATCATCGAGAAAACATTCAATATTATGGGTATAACTAATTATTCAAAAATTTATACTAGTGAAAAAGCGGCTATCGAAGCATTGACATAAAAATATTAATTGATTCCCAGTTCTTCCTTATAAAGCTTATGCAAACATATGAAATAGCAATTAAATTCCCCGTCTGCTATTTTATTACAGTTAAAGATATATTTAATCCTTTAAGATAAATAGATACAAACGGAGGTTCAAAATAATGGTAGAATATTTTGTAAACGGCGGACCATTCATGTGGCCAATATTAATACTGCTAATTGCAGGGCTCGCCATTTCCGGAGAGCGGTTTTATTCATTGATGATGTCATCCACAAATACGAAGGAATTATTCGATAATGTTATTCAATCTTTAGATAATGATGGTATTGATAATACCATTGAGCTTTGCAATAATACCCCAGGTCCGGTAGCTGCAATTTTTCACGCAGGTCTTTCAAGATTTCATCGTGGTCTTCGCGAAGTAGAGAAAGCGGTCCAGGATGCCGGTGGATTGGAAATGTCTTTCCTTGAAAAAAATATGATTTGGATGAATGCGGTCATAACTATTGCTCCAATGCTTGGCTTTACGGGGACAGTGGCTGGCATGGTAAAAGCATTCGATGCTATTGCTGCAGCCAATGATATTTCGCCAGCTGTTGTAGCCGGTGGTATATCACAAGCACTGCTCACAACCGCATTTGGTTTAATTGTCGCAATGATTATCCAGATATTTCAAAACTTTTTCGTTTCCATGATTGATAAACTGATACTGGATATGGAAGAAAATTCCGTAAAGTTCATGGATCAGCTGCACTTGGAATATGAGAAGTTGGCTCAAAGCTAGAATATCCTTAATTCATTAAGATCTTCCTTTGATTTAAATGGCAAAAAGAAGATTCAAAGGAGGGGAAATTCCAACTGCCTCTATGGCAGATATCGCCTTTTTATTGCTAATATTCTTTCTTGTCACGACAACAATCGATATGGACAAGGGCCTCGGTATTGTTTTACCAGCGGAAGGTGAAGAACTTGAGATCAAAAAAATAAATATTCTTAATTGTCTTATAAATTCTCAAGGCAATATTCTACTCGGCGGTGAACCGATTGCAATTAAAGATGTTAACCGTGAGGTCCGCCGCAGGCTTGCCGAAAATGACAAATTAATAATATCAGTAAAGGCTCATGAAAAAACAAAGTATGGAGATTACGTGGCGGTGATTGATCAATTAAAACGTGCCAACGCAACACGAATATCAATTGCTGATACAGATTAATGAAACTTAGTAGAAAAGTAAAAATCAGCAGTGACATTCCCACGGCCTCCATGCCCGATATTATTTTCATGTTGCTTATATTTTTCATGGTTACAACTGTACTGCGTGAATACTCTGGCTTAGACGTGGAATTACCGAAAGCTAAACGCATACAAAAGCTAAAATCAAAAAGGCATACAGCTCATATTTGGGTATCAAAACAAGGTCAAATTTCGATTGAGGATAAATTGGTTCGCTCTGATAATATACGCCATATAATGTACACCAAGCGGGCAGCCGATCCTCAGCTAACTGTATCCATCAAAGCAGATAAAGCAGCACGAATGGGTTTAATTTCTGATATCCACACCGAACTGCGGAAAGCTGATGCTCTTATGCTTAATTATTCGTCAAAAACGGCTATAGACTAATAAATAATGTTATCTGGACAAGCAACTTTAGCTATAAAATACAAATACCCGATCACAATAAGGTTAGCTACCCTAAGCAGTATGTTGCTTCTAATTTTTACATTTTTAATCTATCCAAGATATTTGGGCCTCATTGATTTGGAAGACATTGAATTACAAGAAATTATTATCGAAAATATACCACAAACTCAACAATTTGAACGACCGCCGCCGCCTGCACGCCCATCCGTACCTGTAGAATCTGAAGATGAGGACATTGCAGATGATTTAACTATTGAAGAAACAGGTCTAGATAATTTCGAAGCCTGGGATGCGCCACCGCCGCCGCCGGAAGGGCCAAGAGTAAAATTCATACCTTATGATGATCCACCGCAACCTCTTTCAAGAATCAGACCGGTATACCCTGAAATAGCCCAGGAAGCCGGCATTGAGGGGACGGTTGTTGTACAGGTATTCGTTGATAAAAAAGGACGTGTTAAAGATACGGTAATATTAAAAGGAATCCCTAATACTGGGTTGGATGAAGCAGCTATTTCAGCAATTCGAAAAACACGTTTTAGACCCGCGAAACAACGTGAAAGGCCGGTTGGCGTTTGGATATCGATTCCAGTTAATTTTAGATTAAAATAAAAAAACCCTCATCACAGGATATTTTTAATAATCGTCTAAAAATATATCCTAATTGAACTCACCAAAGAATTTATTCCAAAACTATATTAATGAGTCATAATATCTGTCCACAACCCGCTCCTTTAAAGGTATATCAGTAATTTGAATGTGTTCTGGGCATACGTTTGTACAACACTATGTGATATTACACATCCCTGAACCAAAATCATTTTTTATAGCAGGGAGTCTATCTTCTTTATCCAAGGGATTTTCGCCTTACTTTTGCTAGAATTATATCTCTTAAATATTCCAGAATACTACTATTGAGACGATTGTTCCAGTAATCGCCCCACCATAGCAAAGGATGGAGATAAGAGTGCTCACGGACTTCAGCCCGACATCTACAAGGGTGAAGCGGAAGCGGTGAGCCCAGTGGAAGAGCGGCAGGGTAATTACGATGAAAAGGATTAGCTCTACAGAGTCATTCTGTGACACAGCGGTATGGATTCTTTCGAAATTTAGAGGATCATCGCCCGCCAATCCAAATGGTACTAGGATACCCGTGATGACGATTAGAATAGGAAGCACCATTGCTGCTACCATGCCACCAGCTGAAAACAGTGACCACCAGATCGGTTCGTTGGACTTCGCCATCTCTACACTCCCAATACAAGCCATGCAACAATAACGGAAACCACTACCCACCCGGCGTAGAACGTCCCCGCGACCAGTCCTTGGGGAACCCGATCCTCTCCTCTGTAGAGCACGAGGATTTTTGGCGTCAGGTTAAACCAGGTAATAGTGTGGTAGAGCACGAAAGCGAGCGTGATGAGATGCAGCGCCACGCTACTGGGTGACTTCAAAGCGGCCATGAAATTTCCATAGGCATTAGCTCCTTGTGTCAGTTTGTAAACCAAGACCAGTAGAAAAATACAATACCCCGCAACGAAGACACTGGTTAGTTCCCTAATCATGAATAAAATGTACGGTTTGCGTTTAAGCCACCATGTGTTGGGTATGGGTCTGTGGTAGGTACTCATTTCTTTTTCCCCCACGGGATCAAAACATCCTTGAACCAATCAACAGTGCTAGATACTTTTGCCCGCTGGATTGCCGCGGCTGGATCCACATCCTTAGGGCAGACGGCGCTGCACTCACCTACAAAGGTGCATTCCCAGATTCCCTCATGACTGGCGATGAGTTCCTGCCGAGAATCTCTTCCTTGGTCCCGGGAGTCCATGTTATACCGCTGGCCAAGGGCAATAGCGGCAGGTCCGATAAAGGTGGAATCAAGGGCATAGACGGGACAGGCAGCATAACAGAGCATGCAGTTAATGCACATGGAGTACTGCTTAAAGTGAGCCAGCTCAGCGGGGGACTGAAGGTATTCACCTTCATCCAGTGGCTTCTCCTCGCCTTCCTTCCGGATGATATATGGCTGTATCTCTGTCAGTTTTGTCATAAAGTCATCCATTTCGAAGATGAGATC